>JAUNDA010000051.1 GCA_030526295.1 Eubacteriales bacterium | reverse complement strand
CTTCCGTTATCAGACTCGTAGGCTGCGATAGCGGCTGCGATTACTGCCTGGATTTCATCTGCTGAAGCATTTGCCGGCGCGCTTGTAACTGTTACAACCGGTGCCGGAGCAGCTGCCTTAGGAGCCTCTGCCTTCTTATTCTTATTTGCCTTTCTCTCCTTGAGCTTTGTCTCAACCTTATTGATGTACTTAAAGAGGCTGATAACCCATGCAAGGAAAATAAGAACCGCGAATACTGTTCCCATACCTACAACGAGGTTGATGAAGCCCTCACCGAGGAGCTGTGCCTTTGTCTTGATTTCATCGAACTTCATTGTTGTGAAATCAGAAAGATCATATGGGAGTACTCCGAGGAAGGAAACCTTTCCTTTTTCGAAGTTTGCGATTACCGTAATGCTATAGCTTCCGTCTTCATTCTGGGAAATTGTTGCGCTTTCAGTTGAAACATAATTTCCCTTTGTTGCTGCAATTGTCTGGTATGACTTGAGTGCGTCTGAAACATTTGTGATTCCAGAAGCCTCATATACCTCGATATACTGGGCGATGTCTGCCTCAGAAAGAGAGAATACGCTCTCTGCAAAGCTCTGGCACTCTGCGATGAGCTCAGACTCCATCTGGTCTCCGAGGTCTGTTGTTGCGGCGAATGAAGAGAATACCGTTAATATTGCAAACAGTACGGCAGCTATGCATGATCTGAATAATTTATTTGTCTTTTTCATGCATCAATCTCCTTTAAACCGTACCGTGCTTCCTTAATGGCATTGCAACGTCCTTTGAGTAAAGCATCTCGAATGCAGCTGCAAGTCTCTGTCTTGTCTCAGCCGGTGTGATGATCTCATCAACATATCCGCGCTCTGCATTGTAGTTTGCTGAATAAACGTCCTTATCCTTGTTTGCATCTGTAAGCTTGTCGAGTGAAGCCTTGTCCATGATGCCCATCTTTGCATTTGTCCATGCATAGTAAAGGTCAACACCAAGTGACTTAGAGCCCATTACGATGCCTGCTGTTCCGTAAACCTCGCCTGTTGCGATAGTAACTGTCGGAACTGTGAGTGATGCATATGTGAATGCAAGCTTTGAAGCTGCCTGTGCGGCATTAACCTCATTGTGCTTTGTTCTGTCGAACTCAGTAACATCAGCGAGTGTTACAACCGGGATGTTGAATGCGTCACAGAAGCGAAGGAACTTGATTGCCTTCTTCATGTTCTTATGGCACATTGACTTCTTCTCGTTTGCAACTGCACCAACTGTGTGGCCGTTAAGCTTTAAAAGACCTATCTTAAGTCCCTCTGTGTAGCCTCTCTTAAGCTCGAAGAACTTTCCGTCATCAGCAATCTGCTTAAGTGCCTCAACCTTTGTCATCTTCTCAATGCCTGCAACGGCCCTGTTAAGGTCGTCTGTGCACTCGATGTCATTGAGGGCTGTCTCGTTGTTAAGAGGAAGCATGTCGAAGAGCTCCCTGATGTTAGCTGCAACCTCGTCCTCTGTGCCGTAAGCATCAACGATGCCTGTCTTTGTAGCATTGAACTCTGCTGAAGCTGTGTCAAGCTTCTCCTCGTAGTTACCGATAACTGCGTTCGGGCTGTTAACGAAAAGCTTTCCACCCTTCTCCATAAAAATAAAATCAGACATGGCTGCGCTTACTGCCATACCACCGCCACAGTTTCCGTAAACTGCTGTAATCTGCGGTACAACTCCGCTAACCTTTGCCTGATGTGCAAATACCTTACCAAATGAATAAAGTGAATCATTGCCTTCTGTAATTCTTACGCCGGCACAATCCACAAATGAAAGAACGGGAGCACCCATCTTTAAAGCCATATTATAAATATTGCTTATCTTCTTTGCGTGAAGCTCTCCGATTGAACCACCGAGAACAGAAGCATCCTGTGAGTAAACATACACAAGTCTGCCTTCGATAGTTCCGTATCCAGTTACGACTCCGTCACCGTTTCCGGCAACGAGGGCACCGATTTCAACAAAGCTGCCGGCATCAAGAACTGAGTTGATTCTTGAAACAGCAACTGCATTTGAAACTGCCATATATATATCCTCCATTTCTAAAATTTACAAAAAATCCCAAATCAGACCTAGTATACCAAAAAATGCCTTTTTTTAAAAGGCATTTGAGCATTAATTCTTGTATCTATTTTGTATTATTGTTTCGAAATCATTTATAAAATTTATATATGCATTACTAACGTACAAATGAGTAAGCATGCACTGCAAGCTCGCTTGTAAGTGCGTGCTTGCTCAGTTCATCCTCCTCAGCCCCTTCGGATAATGATTCTTAATCACATTCCCGCTTTTCTTTCCAAGCCCAAGCGGGTAACCGTCAAAGTATACCCCGATAAATCCGTCCTTATCGTTCTTATACTCCGCATCGTCTACGGTTCTGAGCACATTTCCCTTAAGGTACTCTAGTGCCGTATCCAAATCCCTAATATTTAGCGCATTAACAAAAGGATTATCATAAAAAACCGTTGCCATAACCTCGGCATGTGAGGGAACGTATATCTTACCCTTTTTCTTATCCATAAGGGTTTCACCCTCGGTCACACCTGCTCTAAGGATATGGATTCCAGACCTTGAAAGCCTCCTTTCAATATCCCTTACGCTTACGCTTCCAGGCTGTTTCTCGCCGTCCCTTTTTAAAACGGCGCAGTACTGTCCCTCTCCCCTTTCAAGGTGCGGGTAAAATGTCTTTTCAGAGACAAGCGTAAAATCACCATATGTATCGATAAGCCACTGAGCATGCTCTTCATTTTCTCCAGGCTCAAAGGTGCAGGTCGAATAAACAAGTGTTCCGCCTGGCTTAAGCATCTTTACAGCCTCCTTCAGTATTTCCTTCTGCCTTCTTATGCAAAGCTCCACGTTTTCTACTGACCACTCCTCTACGGCAGTCTCATCCTTACGCATCATTCCCTCGCCAGAGCACGGTGCGTCCACAACAACACAGTCAAAAAACTCAGGGAATACAGCAGAAAGCTCAGCAGGTGATGCCTGTGAGACAACATCGTTTGAAAATCCCATTCTTTCAATGTTTGAGCTTAAAACCCTCGCCCTGTTTGGGATGATTTCATTTGAGAGAACGACACCTGCCTTTTCGCATAGCCTCGTCGTCTTTCCACCAGGCGCTGCGCAAAGGTCAAGCACTACATCAGTCGCTTCTATCGGAGCTACCTCGCCTGGATACATTGCTCCCGGATCCTGAATGTAAAATACGCCTGCGTCATGGTATGGTGAAAGACCTGGCCTAAGAGACTCGTCGTAAATGTATCCGTACTCGCTCCATGGAATCTTCTCAAGGTTCCACTCACTTACAAGCATTTCAACCGTTTCAGGCCTTACCTTCTTTTTATTGAATCTTAGTCCCTTAACAGAGGGCTCGTCATATGAGGCAAGAAAAGCCTCGAAGTCAAGCCCAGGAACATTCTTCATTCTATTTAAAAATTCTTCTGGTAACTTTATCATCTTACAGGCTCCCCACTGCCATACCGTTTGCGGTTAAAGAGCATAACGGCTACTATAATAGCAACACAAATGCCAAGGTAGAACCAGGTCGTCGGGTTTGAGAACCAGGTCGTAAAGAATGCGAGTACGATATATCCGATAAGCTGCGCACATATAAGCTTTACAATAGGTCCGAGGTTACCCTTTACGTTTTCTGCCATTGTATAAACTGTTTTGCAAAGGATTCCAAGTAATATGGCAAAAACTATTACACCGATGATTCCAAAATCGTAATATGCGTCATAAAGGATTGTAACTGTTGTAAGCTCCTCCTTTGTGACAAAAAGCGGGAATGACAGAAGGTCCGGGAAAAGGAACTTTAGCCCCGTAAGCGCAAATACAGGGAAAAGCTGCTTAAGGCCGAATGAATGCTCGCCTATCTCGCTTATCATGCAGTTAAAGTTATCGAAGTTATTGGCAATGTAAATATACGGCTGCGTAATCCAGATCGGAGTTTCAGGATTCTTCATCTCAAAGATACCGTTAAGGTACTCGACGCTGTGTGCCCTCTCGATCGTAATAAATACATAAACCGCAAGAAGCATTGCCACTGAAAGCACTGCAAGCAGAACATATTTAGGCTTTAAAAGGCTCTTTATTCTGTCCGAAAAGTTAAGGACAAGTGAGATTGCTGCAAGGAAAACAGCAAACACAAGCTGGAACCTTGAAACAAGAAGAACAGGCAGTATCAGGTTAAGAGCAAAAAGAAAAGCCGCATAGACCTTCTCTCCTGTTGTTATCTCCCTGTAAAAGGCTATGAGATAATTGACGATTAGCCCTGGCACCAGTACGCAGAGCACCGTGAAATAATGGACACCGCTCACATGGAAATATGAGTATGCATGCGGTGTGTCGACCGTAAATAACGGCACATATCTAAGAACCGATGCTTCAACTAAAAATGCGATATACGAAAGTGCCGTAAGCACCGTAATCACATATAGATATGTCTTCCTTGTAAAAAGCCTGCCTGTCCTCTCAGTCCTCAGGCTGTAATCCCTTTTTGTTTTATGGAACGCATATGAAAGCTTAAAAAGTACTAAGAAAAGGTAAAAGCATACATATGTCTTTAGTTCCCAGTCTGTCTGAAGGAAAGAAAGCTTTAATAGCGAAATGCCGATGCATGAAACCCATGAGAGGTTTAGAACAGCAGACGGCGAAAGAAGCTTGCCGTTTAACCTTACCTCATAGGCATACATCAAAATTCCCGACACTATTAAAATCAGGCCTGCTGCAAAATACAGGCCTGACATTGATAAAAATACCGATATGGAATAGATTACCGTAAAGATAATCAGTTCTTTTATGAGGTTAATGTTTTCAGTATTCATTAACTATTGCTTGCTTCGGTTGATTCCTCTGTTTCCCCTTCACCTTCTGGTTCAGTTTCCTCTTCTGATGATTCTTCCTCGGACGACTCTTCAGTCACCCCCTCGGTTTCCTCCTCTGAGGATTCGCCCTCCGACTCACCTTCACTGCTCTCGCCCTCAGGGTTTGAAGGGTCTACATTTTCATTTGTAGTTGTCGATTCGGTCGGTGCAACTGTAGTCGGCGGTACAGTCGGCTGAGGCTGAATGATTACAACAGGTGAACGGTCATTGTTGGCCGCTGCCTGAATGTCGGCAATGTTTCTTATCTTAATAAGAACGGTTACCTCCGTTGACTCACTTGTTGCCTTTAATCCCTCCGGCAGAAACTGCTTTAGGTCTATGAACATTGTCCTTGACTCTGTAAGACCCGAAATGTCGATTTCAGAGCGCGGAATGAGCACATATGTGTTATTCATAAGTGCAGTATCCGGTCCGTATACCGAGATAAATGTCGGGCTGACCTCTATGCCGTCAAGCATGTAGCCTGCTGCAGGTGAGCCGTTTGCAACAGCCCTTACCGTAAGTGCCTTTGACTTAAAGATTTCCATTACAAAGCTTACGTTCTTCTCATATGAAATCTCTGAAAGGTCAGTAATCCTCTTACCGCTAAGGTCATGGAACCTTATCTCGCTTACTCCGCTTACATTCTCCGTAGCACCGTCAATGTTAACATCGAAGTATGCCTCCTGGATAAGTGAAATCTTTGAAGCAGGTCCTGTTACTGTTACAGTATTGTTATTGAAGCTTAAGCCACCTGTGTAGAAGCCTTCAGCAGGTACGCCGTTTATTTCGGCCTTTACGTTAAATGTCTTGCTTACGATTTCCTCGGCCGAGATATGCAGAATCATCGGATCCGTAGTGACATTCTTTGTAATTGATGAAGCGTTGTTGCTTACCTCAATGTATACGGGAACCGCACCTGTTACGGAATAGTCGCTAAGGTTAATGAAAACCGTAAAATCAGCTGGCTTAACCTGGTTACGCTGCATTGTCCTTACATTAAAGGATACGTTTACAAACTTTGTGTCAAGCTCGTATTTCTTGTTTAATGTCCTTAAGTAATTCTCGTTTCTAACCTCAATCGGCACCTTGTAGTTAACCTTAATCTCGGGATTTGAGATGTTTGTAACTGCAAGCCAGAGTCCGAAGGCCATAACGACTGAAAGGAGCTTAAGTAAAAAATTATGGGAAAGCCATGTCAGAATTTTTTCTTTCATTTCTCGGCCTCCTCCTTTTTCTTAAAGAACCTGTGGGAGCCCTTTCCGTGCTCTTCCTTTACAAGGCTCTTAAGCTCATAAATAAGATGCTCCTTATTCTTCATCTTGAAGATTCTTCCGTCAACGGCCAGTGAAACATTTCCTGTCTCCTCGGATACAACAACTGTGTAGCTGTCCGTCTTTTCCGAGATTCCGATAGCGGCCCTGTGTCTTGTTCCAAGCTCCTTCGAGATGTGGTCGTTCTCGGAAAGCGGCAGGTAGCAGGTAGCGGCAGCCACCCTGTTTCCCCTGACAACAACGGCACCGTCATGAAGCGGTGTGTTCTTTTCAAAGATGTTAATGAGAAGTGCGGCGCTAAGCTCACCGTCAACCTTAATGCCGGTATTTACCCAGCCCTCAAGTGAATCGAGTTTTTCGATGACGATAAGTGCTCCTGTCTTAACACGACCCATGTCAAAGGAGGCCTTTGCGATTTCCTCAATTGTCTCCCTTGTGATGTTATCCTTGTTTTCTGTTGTTTTAATGATGCTTGGAATCTTTGAGGTCTTTCCAAGCTGCTCAAGTATGCTTCTTAGCTCTGGCTGGAAAATTACAACCACAGCGATTACGGCGATTGTTGATACCTTTTCAAGAAGGAAAAGAATCGTCTCAAGCCTGAAAAGAACGCAAAGCAACGTAAAACCGAGTATAAGAAGTATACCCTTAATGAGTGTCATCGCACGTGACTTGAAAAGGAGGCTGATCATTTCATAAATCAGGAATGAAATGATGACAGTCTCAACTGCCTCCTTAATGCCAAACGGCGGTAACAGCGATATCAGACTTTTAATTTTTTCAAGAAAAGAAACCATTTACCGATTTTCCTTATTTTACCTTTGGTACTGCCTTTACGTAGTAATAATAATCGTCGTCCTCAAACTGAAGCCTCTCGGTGTTTTTGTAATCCACGTTATGGAATAAAAGCGTATACAGAACACCTGCCGCAACGGACGCTATGAAATTAAGAATGAGATAAAGGTAATCAGTCTTAACATCAAGAACGATGTTTCCTATTATTACAACAACGGCAAAGCATACTGCCCCGGCTCCTACAGCCGTAAGCCATGCATATTTAATGTCGAGGTTCTTAATGATGAAAATGATGATAATTGCTACGGCCATTGCCGCGATTATTACATACATTTCCTTATTAAGGAAGATTTCCTTTGCGTACTTAACAACCTCTGAAATAATCTTTGTGACGTCACGAAGCTTTGTGATGTTGTCACTCTGGTTTAAAAAGCTTTCAATGATGAACCATCCTGCTGTTCCTATGGCAACCGGTACAACCGCCGTTATTCCAACGGACAGACCAAGAAGCACGGGTATTGCCGCAGGGATATTCAAAATGAAGAATATTGGTACAAGTGTAAGTATTATTCCCTTTCCGGGCCTGAGGCCAAAGAAAAGGAACATTACCATTATGATGTAGAGCCCGAAAATAACCGCAAACGTTACCGAAACGCTGTACATGTTAAGCGCAATGAACAGCGAATCGACCAGGGTGATGCAGCCATACGGAAAGAAAATACAAAAAAAGCTCATTCCCGCCATTACGGGGAGACTCGAAATTCTCTCATCAAAGCCAAGTACTGTCTTTAAGAGGAAAAGTGTCACGAATGCGAGTAAAAACTTGAAGAGCGGATTAAGATAAATATCATAATCCGCATAAAATCTCTGTATATTCGCTTTTAACTGTGCGAGTATTTTCATGTTCTCTGACGTCTCTTGCCCCTGAATCTTCTGTTTAACCTCGATAGCTTAATTACATATTCATCGGTTACCATTTCAGCCCTGTCATACTTAATGCTGCATACAACCGCCGTTATGATTAGATATGCGGCAAGAAGCATCAGATAAAGCATAAGCATCTTCATGAGCGTTTCAGTGATACCCGAGATGTTAATGTTGTAAAAAAGCGTGTTCGAGTTAAAAATTACATACATGACTACAAAAATCATGAAGCATAAAGTAAACCTGACAAATGACTGGAAAAACTGCGAAATCATATAGTCGAGCTTGTAATAATCGGAAATAACCGATATCTCAGCACGGTGCTTTTTTGAAAATGACGCAAGCTCCGTCATCGATCTGATTTTATCTTTATCAGGCATCAGATTTTGCTCCTGTCAGTTGTACGAAGTGTAACGTCGTGATATCCACCCTCTACGATACTTGTTGCAGAAACAACTGTAAGCTTTGCATTCTGCTGAAGTGAAGGAATATCTGTTACGCCACAGTTACACATTGTTGACTTAACCTTGTAAAGTGACTTGTTAACATTGTCATGAAGTGAACCTGCATATGCAACGTATGAGTCAACACCCTCCTCGAAGGCAAGGCTTGACTTTCCGCCGAGGTCGTATCTCTGCCAGTTTCTAGCCCTGTTAGAGCCCTCGCCCCAGTACTCCTTAACGTACTGGCCGTTGATCATGTGCTTCTGTGTCGGTGACTCGTCGAAGCCTGCGAAGTATCTTCCAAGCATGATGAAGTCTGCGCCCATAGCAAGTGCAAGTGTCATGTGGTAATCGTGTACGATTCCGCCGTCTGAGCAGATCGGAATGTATACGCCAGTTCTCTTGAAGTACTCGTCTCTTGCTGCAGCAACGTCGATGATGCTTGTTGCCTGGCCGCGTCCGATACCCTTTGTCTCTCTTGTGATACAGATTGAACCGCCGCCGATACCGATCTTGATGAAGTCAGCACCGCAGTCTGCAAGGAAGTTGAAGCCGTCCTTTTCTACTACGTTACCGGCACCGATCTTAAGCTTGTCGCCGTACTCCTGTCTTACCCACTCGATAACGTTCTTCTGCCATACTGTGTATCCCTCTGAAGAGTCGATACATACAACGTCAACACCTGCCTCAACAAGTGCCGGGATTCTCTCCTTATAGTCACGGCTGTTGATACCTGCACCTACCATGTAACGCTTTGAATCGTCCTGAAGGCAGAGCGGGTACTCCTTGTGCTCAGAATAGTCCTTTCTGAATACGAAATAGAGAAGATGATTATCCTTGTCGATAATCGGGAGTGAGTTGAGCTTGTGATCCCAGATAATGTCATTTGCTTCCTTGAGAGTTGTCTCAGCCGGAGCTGTTACAAGCTTCTCAAACGGAGTCATGAAATCCTTAACCTTTGTGTCAAGGGCCATTCTTGTGATACGGTAGTCCCTGCTTGTTACAACGCCGAGAAGCTTTCCGTTAGGTGTAGCATCGTCAGTGATTGCAACTGTTGAGAAACCGTTTTCTTCCTTTAATTTGATAACATCGAAAAGTGTTGCGTCAGGTGTAAGGTTAGAACCGCTTACTACGAAGCCGGCCTTCTTAGACTTTACACGCTTAACCATTGCTGCCTCGTTCTCGATTGACTGAGAACCGTAAATGAAGGACATACCGCCTTCCCTTGCAAGTGCAACTGCAAGTGTATCATTTGATACAGACTGCATGATAGCTGATGTAAGCGGAATGTTGAGAGTGATAGGACACTCCTCTTCGCCCTTTCTGTACTTTACAAGTGGTGTCCTTAATGAAACATTGTCCGGAATACAGTTCTCGTCTGTATATCCGGGAATTAAAAGATATTCACTGAAAGTTCTTGAAGGTTCCTGATAAAATGTTGCCATGATTCAAACTCCTCTTCTCTGTTTATTGTTAAATATAAAAATAGCCATCATTAGTATAAACTCTAATGATGGCGTTTTCAACTGTTGTTATAAATTTGTAATTACTTTTTTCCAGCGTTCTTAATTATTCCAAGAACAACTGAGCTTAATGCAAACAGTGCAAGCACGTTCGGGATAACCATTATGTTGTTGAAAAGGTCCGTAAGCTCCCATACGAGGTCGTTAGAAGCAAGTGTTCCGAGGAAGATGAAAATAAGTGCGATGCATGTATAAATTGTTGTGCAAAGCTTCTCGTTCTTCTTTCCGAAAAGGAAGTTTGCATTAATCTTTCCAAACAGGTTCCATGAAAGGATTGTTGAGAAAGCAAAGAATAAAAGACAGATTGCTACGAACTTAGCTCCAAGTGAAGCACCAAATACTGTACCGAAGGCTGTCTGTGAAAGTGTTGCCTTTGTGATTGCAACTCCCTCTGCACCGTTAGCAAGGATTCCGCCCTCTGTGTAAAGTGTTGAGATGATTACAAGTGCGTTAAGTGTAAGAACAACGAATGTATCAAGGAAAACACCCATCATAGCAACTACGCCCTGCTCATGCGGGTCCTTGACATCTGCAAGTGCGTGAGCATGAGGTGTTGAACCCATACCAGCTTCGTTAGAGAAAAGACCTCTCTTTGCACCCTGTGAAACGGCTGTCTTTAATGCATAACCAAATGATCCGCCGATGATTGCCTGTGGTGTGAAGGCATACTTGAAAATAAGACCAAATGTCTGCGGGATAAGGCTGATTCTTGCAACGAGCACTACGAGTGTTCCTAAGATGAATACTGAAGCCATGATCGGAACGATCTTCTCTGTTGCAGCTGCGAGTGACTTAACTCCGCCAAGGAAGATTGCACCGCAGATAACTACGAGTACGATACCCATTACCCATGTCGGGATACCGAAGGCTGAGTTCATTGTTGAACCGATTGAGTTTGACTGAACCATGCAGCCCATGAATCCGAGTGCAAGTGTGATTGCTACTGCGAAGAATGAAGCAAGGAACTTACCGAACTTTCCTGAGAAGGCCTTCTGGATGTAGTAAACCGGGCCACCCTTAATTGCTCCGTCCTTACCGATTTCCCTTGTCTCGATTGCGAGAGTTGCCTCTGCGTATATTGTTGCCATTCCGAAGAATGCGATAACCCACATCCAGAAGATTGCTCCCGGACCACCTGTAAGGATGGCACCTGATGCACCGACGATGTTACCTGTACCAACCTGTGCGGCAACAGCTGTTGAAAGAGCCTGGAATGAGCTCATTGAATGCTTCGACTTCTTACCGTTAAGGCTGAGGTCTGCGAAGGTCTTCTTAAAGCCCTCACCAAAGCATCTGATCTGGATAAACCTTGTTTTGATTGAATAAAAAAGACCAACACCGATAAGAAGGAATATCAGAACATAGTCTGAAAGGTAGGTATTGATTGTTGCCGCGATTTTGAGTAATGATTCTTGCATTTTTATTTCCTCCAAAATTAAATAATTAAAAAGGACTGTCATTTCTGACAGCCCTGGAGAAACAAAACAGGTTTTATATATATCCTCTTCTGTCCTTTTGCCTGAGAGATTCAGCTTTCGCCTTACACCTTCGGCACCCAACTTAATGGGATTCTCCAGAGTGACCTCCATTTCCAGTCGCCTTAGGCTTCTTGAAATTTCCTTGGTCGTCTAGGATATTAACACTGTATCACTTTAATGTCAACAATTATTTTCCAATAACATTTTCGAATTCGTCTGTAATCTCCTTTTCAGGTTCCTTTGTGATAAGCGATACGATTACGATAACGATTGCAGAGAATAATGCAGCAGGCATTAACTCGTAGATTGCAAAGATTCCGCCCATAGGAGCAATTGCAAACTTCCAGATGAATACCATTGCGGCACCTGCGAACATACCTGCCATTGTACCCCACTTGTTTGCCCTCTTCCAGAAAAGTGAGCACATAACAGCAGGAGCAAATGTAGCACCAAAGCCTGCCCATGCGAAGGATACTACTCTGAAGATTGAGCTTGTCGGGTCCATAGCGAAGATAACACCTGCAACAGCCACAAGGATAACAGTGATTCTTGCAATGAGCATGTTCTTCTTGTTGTCAAGCTTGATGCCGAATACGTCAACGAGAAGGTTCTGTGTAAGACCTGATGCTGCTCCAAGAAGCTGTGCATCTGCTGTTGACATTGTAGCGGCAAGGATACCTGCAAGGATAAGTCCTGCTACGATTGCAGGAAGAACGCCTGACTGTGAGATTGCATTGGCTGCAAATACCATGATGCTCTCTGCCTCAGACTCAGTGCCTGGCATCGGGATGATGCCTGTCTTAGCCATTGAGAAGCCAACGATACCGATGATAACAGCTACACCGAGGGAAACAACACACCAGAGTGAACCAACGCGTCTAGAAACCTTAAGCTTCTCCTCGTCCTCAACTGCCATGAAGTGTACAAGGATATGCGGCATTCCGAAATATCCAAGGCCCCATGAAAGTGTTGAAAGGATTGCAAGAGGTGTAAACGTACCGGCTGCAGTCTTTGTGATGTCCGTGCTTGCTGTAAGGCTTAAGTAGCCAGGAATTGCCTTAGCGTTTTCCATTACAACGCCCCATCCGCCTACCTTTGAGATTCCAAAGAAAAGAACGATGATAAGCGCTGCTGTCATAACGATTGACTGGATAAGGCTTGTTACTGAAGCTGCCATGAATCCGCCTGTTGCGCAGTATGCAACGATGATAAGTGCGGAAATGATCATTGTTGTCGTGTAATCAAAGCCAAAAAGTGAATTGAAAAGCTTTCCGCATGCTGCAAAGCCTGATGCTACGTAAGGCACGAAGAAAACGATGATCATGATTGCGCCGATTGACTCAATGATCTTTGTATTGTCACGGAATCTCTTTGAAAGGTACTCCGGAACAGTGATTGAGTTTGTTGCTGCTGAATATCTTCTGAGTCTCTTTGATACGATGAGCCAGTTAAGGTATGTACCAAGTGAAAGACCGATGGCTGTCCAGCTTGCCTCAGCTATACCGCAGAAAAGTGCAAGACCAGGAACTCCCATTAAAAGATATGCTGACATATCAGAAGCCTCGGTACTCATTGCCGTTACGATCGGGCCGAGCTTTCTTCCGCCGAGGTAAAAGTCCTCAGAGCTCTGGTTGTCGGAATACCTGATACCGATGTAAAGCATTCCTGCGAGGTAAACCACAATAGTGATTAAGATACAAATTGTTGCTGCGTTAAACATAATACTTTTCTCCTACAAAAAACGTGGTGTTTTATCACACCACGTTACTCTAACAGATAAAGTATTAAAAAGCAATAGAGAACGTGTTATAGAATGAATACTAGAACGCATTCTCCGTAATTTCTTTCAAATCCTTATTTTATGAGGTTTTCTTAATTAGACTGATATTTATAGTTATTTATAAACTCTGACATAATTCTGTCACCCAGCTCGGTGAGGTTGTACTCTCCGTTGTTTAGACACCAATCGTACATAAGTGCCCTTTCCTGCATCGCATAATCCTTTAAAATCGTTTCTGCATGAAGGGAATCGGTTATCTCGTGTCTTGCCTGACCATCAGTGATAACCTTCTTTAAGAGCTTAAAATAAACACGTGACCTGTCAAGAAGCTGCTTTTCGCCCCTTTTAAGAATCTGTGTCGATAAAAGCCTAGCCAGAAGATCGAGGGAAATAGTTTCATCTATCATGAGGAACATCTCATGGTTAAGGAACTTGAGCTTTTCGAGTGAGTTCATGGAATCATCCATTCTTTCCTCTAGCTCCTCGTACTTTTCATCAAAGATATACGCAAGCGAACCAATCAGGGCATCCTTAGACTCAAAGTAGTGGTAAAACGAGCCCTTGCTTGTTTCAGATTCGCGCACAATATCCTCGATCGTGGTTTCCTCGAAACCCTGATCGTAGAAAAGCTTCCATGCAGCCGAGATAATACGGCCCTTAGTATTTCTGTCGTTCTTCTTCATTGGCTTAATT
This sequence comes from Eubacteriales bacterium, assembly GCA_030526295.1. Classification (GTDB taxonomy): domain Bacteria; phylum Bacillota; class Clostridia; order Lachnospirales; family Lachnospiraceae; genus Avilachnospira. Next base: position 2,730 of record JAUNDA010000051.1, on the reverse strand, counting down.
ATTTGTTATATCTTGCTGCGTAACGGATGATGAAGGTAACGCTTGTTGCAAGAATAAGGTTGATAAAAACCTCCATGAGGAAGTTAACGCCTACAAGTCCTGTGATGGCATATGTAAGAACGTTTGTTCCGCCTGCCCATGCCTTAAGCATCTCGCTGAATACCGTGAACATACCGATAAGGAAGACGCCTGTGTTTGTTACAGGTGTTGCGATTCCAGAGATTATTACTGCAAGTGTCGGGTTAACCTTTCCGCTTAATGCCTTGTATACAAGTCCGCCTACATAGCCGGCTGCAACAGCCTTACCGATGCAGAGAACCACAAGCATTACAGGGTTAGCACTGAACATGGCAAGAACTCCGCCGCCATCCCAGCCAAGCATACCTGTGATAAGTGTTACAAGACCGAAAATGAATCCAAGGATTGCTCCTGATAACGGTCCGAAAAGGGCTCCACCAATGATAATCGGTGTAAGAGTAAGAGTAATAGGGAAAGGTCCGATTTTGATGAAATTGCCCAGAAGCGCAAGTACTGCTACAAGAGCAGACAGGAGCCCCATTGATGTAAGTCTTAAAGTCTTCTTTTCTGTTCTCAATTATTTTTCCTCCGAATTATTCAAGACAAATTAATAAGGATTCCTCAGTACTTCGTACTTTCGTAATCCTAAGACGAATTCGCATTTTCAATGTTTCTTCGTCTTTTCCTTCCAAACTGATATTGACGCATTCATGCAAGCATGATGCGCCAAATCGTTTGTAAGCATATTAATTAATCACACATTTTCTTAATGTCATTTAATCTATTGAGAGCCTCGTAAAGTGTCTCATCCTTCTTAGCAAAGTGGAGTCTTACGATGTCGTTACTTTCCACGTTGAAGAATGATGAACCCGGAACTGCGGCTACTCCGAGAACCCTTGTCATCTTCTCACAGAACTCGATGTCTGTTTCGCCCTTCTTCATGTACGGGCCGATGTTTGCAAGGCAGAAGTAAGTTCCCTCAGGCTCTGAGAAAGGAATTCCGATGTCACGAAGACCCTTTGTGAAGATGTCCTTCATGTGTGCATAGTGAGCACCGAATTCCTCATAGTAGCTGTCAGGCATGTTGAGGCCTACGCAGGCAGCCTCCATAAGAGGTGAGGCAGCACCTACGGTATTGAAGTCATGGTACTGCTTGATTCTGTCCATGATCTCCTTTGGCGCGATTGCATAGCCAAGTCTCCAGCCTGTGATTGAATATGTCTTTGAAAGTGATGAAAGGCTTACTGTTCTCTCCCACATTCCAGGAAGTGATGCCATGTAAACATGCTTTCTTCCGTCGAAGATGATATGCTCATAAACCTCATCCATAACGGCATAAACATCATACTTCTTGCAAAGGTCTGCGATGAATGTCATCTCCTCCATTGTGAATACCCTTCCAGAAGGGTTAGCCGGGTTACAGATGAGAATCATCTTCGGATGCTGCTTGAAGGCATCCTCGAGCTTTGCCGGGTCGAACTTAAACTCAGGCGGTGTGAGTTCAACGAAGATTGGCTCGCAGTCAGCCATGATTGCCTGAGCGCGGTAGTTCTCAAAGTAAGGGCTAAAAAGCACAATCTTGTCGCCCGGGTTAGTAAGTGCGAATACTGTATCAACCATTGCCTCGGTTGAACCGATTGTTACTACGATATTTGTATCGGGATCGATATCAAGACCCATGAATCTTCCGCACTTTCTGGCAACTGCCTGACGGAAATTCGGTGCACCCATTGTAATCGGGTACTGGTGCGGACCCTCGTCACAGACCTCCTTGAGTCTGTCAGTGATAGCCTTTGGCGGATCGAAATCCGGGAATCCCTGGGCAAGGTTAATAGCATTGTTTGCAATTGCTATTCTTGTCATTCTTCTGATAATGGAATCAGTGAACTGTGAATTTCTTCTGCTTAATTCCTGCATGTCTTCCCTCTCTTCTAAAGTTAATTAAATCTCAAGTGCTCTTCCGAGGCCGAATGCCTTTACATTGATCTCGGCAAACTTCGGATTGACATTCTCGACTATTGTAGTCTTCCATTCGTCTTCTGTAAAGTCAAAATATTTAGAAAGTGCACCAAGAAGTACAATGTTGACTGCCTTTGAGGTTCCTGCCTCCTCGGCAAGCTTAAGTGCATCAAATGCCTTAATGTTAAGGCCGAGTGCCTTAATCTTCTCCTCGATGTCAGCCGGATATTCGGCATTTCCGGTAATTACAGGCATCGGATTGATCTCCTGTGAATTTGTGATGATGACGCCGTCCTTCTTAAGGTACTCTGTCCATCTTGCAGCCTCAAGAAGCTCAAATGAAAGGATAACGTCAGCCTCGCCCTTATCGATAATCGGTGAATAAACCTTCTCGCCGAATCTAACATAAGTAACTACGCTTCCGCCTCTCTGGCTCATTCCGTGAACCTCGGATACCTTTACGTCAAAGCCGTTCTTTACAAAAAGGTTTCCGAGAATACGGCTTGCAAGAAGTGTTCCCTGGCCGCCTACGCCTACGATCATAATATTCTTAGTCATATCAATCAGAGCTCCTTTCTTGCTGGTAATACATCAAATTTGCACATCTGTGCGCAAACTCCGCAGCCTACGCATAATGTATCGTCAATCTTTACCTTCTTATCGATGATGCTGATTGCAGGGCATCCTATCTTCATGCATGACTTACAGCCGATGCACTTGTCAGTGTCTGCTTTAATCGGTCCCGGATGCTTT
>JAUNDA010000050.1 GCA_030526295.1 Eubacteriales bacterium | reverse complement strand
GGGTTACTTTGGCACTTCCGATAGAGAGCCCCAAAAACCACACTTTACCCAAATGAAAAACAGTACCGGGGATTCCGGTACTGCCTTCAATCTGATTTTCGATTTTCATCGAGAGTTTATATCCATGATGCATACATATGCGGAGTATGCAGGTCCGTAAAATTAATCGGGTTTATCCGAATATTATCTCCACTGGAAGGTTGTGATTCCGTAGATGTAAAGAACGATTACAACTACCGGTACAACGAACTTGAAGATAGGCTTCATCCAGTCCTTAACCTTAAGGCCTGAGCCCTCATTTGCTTCCTTGACAAAGTTCTTCCAGCCCCAGCCGAATTCCCATGTACAGAATACAGCAAAGCAGAGTGAACCAAGAGGAAGAATGTTTGTGCTGACAATGAAATCCCAGAAGTCAAGCCATGCAGAGCCCTCTGCGAATGGCTGGAATGTGAATACCGAGAAGCCGAGTGCTGTTGTAAGCGCAAGAAGGAAGATGCCGATTGCACATACGATGCATCCCTTCTTTCTGTCCCAGCCTGTAAGCTCCCTTACCATTGCAAGGATGTTCTCAAATACTGCAAGTACTGTTGACATTGCCGCAAAGATCATGAACAGGAAGAAAAGCGAACCCCAGATTCTTCCGCCCTCCATTTTGTTGAATACAGTCGCCATTGTGTTGAAAAGAAGTGACGGACCTGCATCAACCTCAAGACCGTATGATGCACATGCCGGGAACATGATGAAGCCGGCAAGGATTGCAACGAGTGTGTCGAGGCAGATAACGTTTACAGACTCACCGAGAAGGCTCTTTTCCTTATCGATGTAGCTTCCGAAGATTGCCATTGAGCCCATACCTACACTGAGTGTGAAGAATGCCTGGTTCATGGCAGCAACTACTGTTGAACCTGTAATCTTTGAGAAGTCAGGAATAAGATAGAAGGAAAGTCCCTCTGCTGCTCCCGGAAGTGTAGCTGAACGGATGCCGAGAATTATCATAAGCACGAGAAGAAGGATCATCATGATCTTTGTAACCTTCTCTAGTCCGCCCTGAAGGTTAAAGCTAAGGATAAAGAATCCAAGAACAACAACCACTGCAAGGTATACTACGTTAACTGTCGGATTTGTGATCATACCAACGAAGGTAAGGTCAGCTGAATTACCTGTTGCAAACTGAACGAAATAGTTGAACATCCAGCCTGTTACAACAGTATAGAAGGCCATAAGGGCGATGTTTCCGATAAGTGCCATCCAGCCGTGAATGTGCCATACCTGACCCTTTTTCTCTAACTTCTGGTACATCTTTACAGGGCTTGCCTGAGCGGCACGGCCTACTGCAAATTCCATTGTCATTACAGGAAGTCCGAGAAGAAGAAGGCAGAAGATGTAAAGCAGTACGAATGCACCGCCGCCGTTCTGGCCTGTCATCCACGGGAATTTCCATACATTACCGCATCCGATTGCGCAGCCTGCTGACAGGAGAATAAATCCCAGTCTTGAGCCTAAGCGCTCTCTTTTCTGTTCCATTTGTTTTCCCTCCAAAAACAAGCTTTCCATAAGCTCTTAATATTAAGTTTTCAAGGTTTAAAAAAGTCCCTGCTGATTCGTCAGCAAGGACCACCTGATACTCCTTAACTACAATATGCTACTTTAATGCATTAAAGCAAATAAGTCAAGAAATTCCGCTATGTTTTTGTTTATTTTCGACAAAAGTCGCTTTATTTCGTTTAATGCGTGAGCCTGAAACATCTGCACTGTCATACATACCTTATCATAATGCTGCCTTTGCCGCCTTCTTTGCTGGAAGAAGATAGAGTATAATTCCGATGCTAATGAGGCTAAGCACAATGAAAAGAACGAATACGGGATAGAACGAGCCACATGAGTCGTGAATAAGGCTCACTATCGTTCCCCCGAATGTACTCGCAATCATCGTACCGATTGAGCATCTTGAGATAAATTTCGCATATTCCTCTCCACTTGAAAAGGTGGATATGATTGACGGAACAACCATTGTGTTATTTGCCGCTGTTGTACCGTTAATAAAGGCTGCCGCAAACAAAAGTGCAAGCGGTGCCGATTTATTGAGAAGGATAAAAAGTGCCGGTATAACAATGGTTATTGAGCATAGCCATGTTGTACGGGGGCCAAACTTATCCGATACAATTCCAAGGATAAACTTTGATGCCATGTTTCCAAACAGTGATGCCGATAAAAGTGCCGCTCCTGTTGTGGATGAAAGGCCTATTTCAGCCGCAAAATACGGAAGGTTTCCTGGAGTTATCGAAACAACAAGCGTGATAATCGAAAGTACAAAACAGAATTTGAACTTTTTCTTTTTCTCACTCACCGGGATTCTCACGTAATCCCTTGCCTCGTGATTAACGACCCTGTTGCTGCCTGATGTCTCTTCTTCTGCTGCTTCTTTCTCCCTGGCACCATACGGCAAAAGGCCCATGTCTTGCGGCTTTCTTACTATAAAGAGAAGAATCATCGGAACGCTCACTACCATTGCAATGATTCCGTTTATGAAGGATGCCACCCTCCATCCGTTCTGAAGGATGAAGTGATTAAGCACGGGATTAAAAAGGGCACCCATGATTCCCGATGAAAGCATTGCGATACCCATCGCAGTGCCACGTTTTTCCTCAAACCATGCATTAATGAGCATGGGAACCGGTACATAGAAAAGGAATGCACTGGAACCACCCATTACTATATTTACAAGCACAAAGTCAAGATATGTATGGCAAAGCCCCCTTAAGATATAGCATCCCGAATAGATGAATGCCATAAGTGCGAGCACGAGCTTTGTATTGTACTTTCTGTATATCTTATCAACTACAAAAAGCATGAGGATTGCCGTACCGCCATTTACGATTCCTGCTGAATTAAGCTTTGAGAGGCTCCATCCGAGGTCTGAGCAAATGGCGGGTGTAAATATACCGCCGCAGTTACTGCAGATACCCATCATGGCGCCAAAGAATGAGCAGCACGCCGCAAGGATGAACCATGCATGATGTATTTTGTTTTTAACCCTAGTCTGTCCCATAGCAGGTTTTCTTCAAATCACTTAAAAACTGAAAACACTTTCATACTTTTTCCAATGGCAATATCGTACCTTCGACCTATTGTCATCGATTAGAAAGAATAGTTATTTTAAACCCAAAAGTCAAGTAAAATCCGCTTCCATTAATAAACAGAAGCGGATTTTGTAATTTTATGTTATTTTCAGATTTTTCCGATTGTACGGCCATTCTCATCAGCATCCCATGCAGCAAACGGCTTTGCCATTGATTCGCTTACATAGCATATGCCCTTGCCAAGGCGCATGATTGATGCAGGGCAGTTCATTGATACTGGTCCGTAGATCTCAAGCCTTGAAATCATCTTCTGCCATGAGCCGTTTGAGCCGTAATCTATGCAGTGCCGCTCAAAGGTTTCCCTCGCATGTGAAACGTCACGCGGACCGATTGTTGCAGCCTTTGGCGGGATAATCCATACATCATCTGCCCCGCCTACTGAACCAAAGAGTGAATTCTCGGCGATTGTAAGTGGATTTTGTGTTACAATGCGGCTTCCAAGTGTGAGAAACTCCTCGAGTGAATCGGCATGGAACTCCTTTGTGTCGGGATCGATAAAAGCAACATGTCCCGGCCATCCCGTAGCTGAATAGAGAATATCTGCACCACCGTCTCCACACTCATCGATGAGGTCTGAATAGTGGTCGACGTTGTCATTGTTTAGTGTATGCCACTGCTCAACAGGCGGACGAAGCTCAGGGTCGATATTGTAATAGAAGAACTCCATAAAGGTACGTCCAAGGGAGAAACCGAAGGTATGCGGTGCAACATTGCCGTCCTGGTCTGCCCACTCGTCCATTGCAAAGGCATGAACATTTCTGCAGTTTACATGAAAACGGTTAATCATCTCGGCAATTGCGGGATACTCTATCTGCTCGTGGTTTGTCGAAACAAATGTAAACTTTTTGTCGTAAACATCACTTTCCCAGATACGTCTGAAAAGGTCCATACAGAACATGATAGTCGGATTCTTTACAACCTTTACCTGGTATCCGTTTTCGTTTGTGTACTCCATCTCCTCGGGAGCAATGTTTCTGCATCTTTCCAGAACCTCCTGCGGGTACTTGGGAAGAAACGAAGCATAATCATATTTAAAGTCCTTATTCATAATCTCCTCCAAAACAATTTGTCACGTTACCTTGCGGTTGTTTGCAGTTATTTACGCCTATTGTATTCTCAAAAAAATGGTCCTTGTAGTAGTTTTTGTTAGGTCGATTTACACTTTTGTTCTGTATGCATTTTAGATTTTGTAATTTTTTTGCTTTAGAAAATGATTTTTTCTAAATATGGTGATATGATAAAATCATAAATTAAGACAACCACAAAATCTTATATCAGGACGATTTAGGTTAAGACTTGAAAGTTAACGGAAACGGAGGTGTTATCCATGGTCATAAAAGCAGGCGGAATACAAAAAAACGGAAACAGAATACCAGATAAGGAGCTTGCACATACAAAGCATGCTCTTCGCAAGGTCTTTACAATCACCAACCTTGTGTCAATTGACTATATCGAGGGAATACACATGACAGTCGACCCGCACTTCCATAATGATGTATGGGAGCTTGCCTATGTCGGCGCGGGAAAGGCATCGGTCAGAAAGGGAGACAAGCTCGTCGAGGTAATGCCATCACAGTTTGTACTCATTGGCCCGGGAATAATACATGAGCTTCTTCTCAATAATCCCAATTCAAGGGTGTTCATCATCTGCTTTACAATAAATGGTGATGATAACATCTTCCCGTTTGCAGATGAGATATTTACCATAGATAACTTCCAGAAGAACCTCTTCTCAAGGATGATTTCTGAGACCTGCAGTGCCTATGAGACAGATCCAAGGTTTGACAGAATAAAAATCATGGACTTTAAGCCGTCAAAAAAGGACCCGTTCGGTGCGGAACAGATCCTTTCATGCTGTCTTGAGATGATTCTCCTATATTCACTCCGCTCACTTACAATGCAGGGCGAGGAGGTAGTAAGGGGCGAGGGCTTCTCTCAGGCTGTAAGGGATTACCTTGTTCAGAGCGTCATTGGATATATTGAGGAAAACGCAGGCGCAAGACTTACGGTAAATGATATCGCGGCGCACTTTAATTACAGCCGAACATACCTTTCGACGCTTTTTTGTGACACAACCGGCAAGACTCTCAAGCAGACCATCACAGATGCCACTCTCAGAAAAGCGAAAAAGGAGCTTCTCGAGAGCAGTGACACAATAGGCGATATAGCAGTAAGCCTTGGCTTTGACTCTGCACAGTATTTCTCACACTGGTTCAGGAAAAACTCCGGCATGACACCAAGTGCCTTCTACCAAAGCGAAAAGCTTTTCTGATAATCATACAAAGTCTGACACACAAAACGGCGGGTCGCCCCGCCGTTTTTTATGCCTCTTTAAGGTCTCTATTTTCCATAAAAGGGTATTATAAAAGGCCGCCGAAGCAGCCTTTCATAAAACTTTAACTTACTCTCCTCTGAGCCGACATTACCCATGCCCCTGAGCCGTCAACGAGATAGCCGTCCGGTGTGTAGGTATTTCTGTAAAGTGCACCCATGGTGCCGCTTCCCGCCTTCTCGGAGAAATAATACCACCTGCCGTCAATAAGCTGCCAGCCTGTGAGCATCATTCCCAGTGTATTGTCAGGAAGAGGATTCAGGTAATAGATGTTACCGTCAGTATCCGTGTACCAGCCTGTGAGCATGATTCCCTTTTCATCAAACTTGAACCAGCCGTAGCTTCTCTGTTTCTTTTCGGGGTCCGCATACGGGTTCAGGACGCAAAGCCATCTGTTTACTACAGCCGCTCCGCCAAGGTCATACTTCCAGGTTCCGTCCTCGTTAAGTATCCAGTTTCCTCCGTTTTCAACCCACGAAGGAACCTCCCTGTACTCTGCATACGGATCATCCTCATCAGGATCATCATCCGGAACGACATATCCGCCATTGTCAGTGACAATAACCATGACACTGTCCTCAATTCCAAAGGCAGGACTGTATGCGTCAATGTAGCATACACCCTTTCCAACTGCCGTAATGGTGCCATCATCTGAAGCCGCTGCCACAGAGCCGTTTGTGCTTGTGTACTTAAGTTCCTTGATGAGTCCGTTCCACGGAGCACCCTTGGCACTAAGTGTTTCTGTTTCACCCACATCGAGTCTTACTATCTGCATCTCTCCAGGTGCCGGCACCTCGCCAGTACCAGTTTCGATAAGAAGGTCAACTGGCTTTGTACTGTAGATGCTCTCATATTCCTCATCAAGCATCTCACCGTTTCTTTCGGCTCTTAGCTTCATTTCAATGGAGCCGTAATCATTCCAGTCCTCAAAGAGCGGGGCAAATGAAACACTGTATTCCTTAGCTTCGCCTGATGCAAGGGACCCGATGTTTGCCGAAGCCATAAGCCTTCCAAGCTTATCACTGCTCTTTTCGTATACATTTACGATAAAGTCCTCGGCATCTGCATTACCTGTATTTCTTACAGTACCTGTAATAATAACCTTATTATCCTCAATGTAGGCACCATCAGTCTTCAAGCTGATGTTTTCCCTTGAGTAAAGCTTTACCTTTTCGGAGTTTTCCTTTGCTCCAGAGACACTATATTCCTTTACAAAAAGTGTGATGGTTGCCTTGTTGAGGTCTCCCTCAGGCACGGTCCACGGAATTGTAACGTTAATGGACTCGTTTGTATCAAGGATTACACCAGCATACCTGTCACCATCCGTTTGAGAGTTGTAAAGCTCGCTCGAACTTCCGTTTGCGGTATAAATAGCCCTGACACTAAAGCCCTCTGCCTCCATAAGTCCCCAGTTAGTAACATCAAATGACAGTGATGATGTGTTTCCAGCTACCATATGGTCGTCAAAGTCAATACTTATGCCATCGATGTCAAGTGAGCCCTCAAGTCCGAACTCAACCGAAACAAGCTTATTCTGTGTAAAGGCAATTTTGCCATCCTCCTCGATATACTGGTTGTATATATCTGTAAGAAGGAAGATGCTGTCATCCGATTTCATTACAAGATCGAAATCATCAATTACCATGTTTAAATCAGTGATGCGCACTGCATCCGTGAAGCCTGATTCTACGGTAACCATCTTGTCAGCCTGTCCGTCCTCATATGCAGGCTCATGGTTTCTCTCAAAGCGCCTTGCATAAAGCTCAACCGTTGCACTGTCTATCTCCGGACCAAAGTCAGTGTAGAAGAGATAGAGGTCCTTGCCATCTCCTACAAGTGCATAGTCATCAAAGCTTGATTCCTGTGACTCATCCTTAGTGATATGGCCCTCGGCATTTCTGAACTCGCCCTCGGCGATGTGCTTATAATAGCTGCCCTCATAGTTCTCATCACTTATTCCAAGCTGTGATGCATTCTTAATGTACCAGGTCTTATTAAGATTAGAGCCGTTAATGAAGTCTCCCTTATATGAGTCTCCCACCACGCTGTTATGGAAGAGTGACTCAAGCATTGCAGTTACATCGAGAAGCTCCACATACTCACCATCCTCAATCCAGCTTAAGTAAAGCGTATCCTTCATTGTAACGGATGAATCGTCATTGATTACCTCATTTGCAATGACATTAAGCTTTGGAACAGCCTGACACCTGTCATCATCACTAAGGCGTATTGGATAATACTCCTTGTGGTTAGCTGTATCAGGATCTGTGATATCCCTTATTCCAAGGTAAATGTTTCTGTCTCCTGTGCCGAAATCATCATCCTCATCAATCGTATATGCCGTTACGAGATATCTTGAAGAACCGATTTCCACGATGCTTGTCTGATAGTCGGTAACAACCGGATCGATGATTGTATCATGCCTTATGACAACATACTCATTCTTCCTGCTATCAAGGGCAGTTCCGTCAATCTTCATGATTGCGCGGTTCATCGTCTTGTAGCCTGCCTTCGGGTCAACAAGCTCCTTGACATCGGTAATACCCGAAAGGTCGCTTGTGATATATGTGCAGTAAACAGTATCTCCTGCTGCCGCAAGCCTCGGAGCCTGGTTATAGAACGCCTTGTCCGCTGCAGAGGAAACCGTAAACGGGGCACCAATTGTGTCTGTTGCAACATCATATACGGCACCGCTGATTTCAAATGTATTGAAACGCTCGAGGAAGTTGTCACTTATTGCATATGTTGTATTGTCAATCTGCTTATAGGCATCCATCCATGTGATGAATACCCTGTAGTTGCCTGCACCATCATCAAGGAGTGCAAGGTCTGGCATTGAGTCGTATGTGCCATCTGTCTCTACAGGTGCCGGTGTGCCCCAGTTACCAGAGGTGTCGCATACGGCATAGTAAAGTGTTGACGAATCGGAGCCTGCTGTACCAGAGGCTGCAACAAATACCGCAAAGAGCCTGCCGTCAGGAAGCTCTATTATCTCAGGTCGTGTCCTGTCAGCGGCATTTGGTAAAAGTACATCCGTCTTTACAGGTACCGGATGGGCATCCATCCTGAACGGTGTTGCCCCATCAAGGCTATAGGTGCTTATTCCCTCAAAGTCCTCAAGGCTTCCAAAGCCACCAAAGCCACTGAGAGGCGACTCTCCCATTTCATACTCGGAAACTGATATCTCATCCTCCGTATTCATCTGGTATGCATCCGCAAATGATGATGCCTGTGAAAGCATGTAGTCGGACTTTACAGGTACATCTCCATCAAGCGGAAGGGTATTATTAAAGAAGCCTATCTTTGTCCTTCCTTCAAATCTTCCCCAGCCCCAGTTAACGCTTACAATGTCCATGTTGAAGCTAACTAGCACAAGGTCAATTCCGATTCCGCCGGAAATACCGAGGATTATGCCGTAACGCTCATCCTGCATGTCGTTTTGGCCGGCCTGAACCTTTAAGTTAGCCTGGATGTAACCCCTTGCACTTAAGATATCACATAATCCAGCTCCAATCTGAAACTTAAGCTTTCCAACTGCGTTAAAGTCAACGAGTACATCCTTTCCGCTTAGCATCTCCTTTACATTTCCGGAGTAATTATTGAAGTTACCCTCTGTTACCGCATTTTTGGCTTTTCCTCCAAGTAAGCCAAGAGACAGGTCAACCTCGACACTGCCTGAGATGTTAAAGAAGCACGGAACATATACTGCCACAAAGTATTTGCATTTCGATCCCTCTACGGCACCACCGACGGTTACTGCCCCATAGGCAAGAATGTACTCATTCTCAACAGGGTCAAATATGAACTCGAAATCAAGGTTGAAAATGGCCTTTACCGAAAATGATTTACTGTCCGCCGTAAGGTCGCTGGCCTGCTTTGCCGCATCTGCCTTTGCCTGGGCTCCATACTGTCTTTCAAGCTGTTCAGCCTGTGCCTTTCTTGCAGTATACTCGTTAAGATTATCCTGCTCCTCCTGAGTGAGCTGCCTTCCCTTTGACGCTGCCTCCCTTATCTGGTCAGCACTATAGCCATAATCCTCAGCATCAAGACCCGCCTGCTTTGCCTGCTTCCTTAAATTGTTGGTTGCTTTGGCTGTATCGATGTAGGTCTTTGTCTTTTGTCTTCTGTCGTCAGCACTGAGGGACTCTCCACCCTTAAATACCATCTTCATGTTTGCACTTAATGAATATCCGGTATTATTCGGCCAGTCAGTACGTGAAAGCGTAAGCAGTCCGCTTTCGGCATTTGCCTTTGCCGCTCCGATTACAGGAATGTCAATGTTACCGGCGCTTTCGTCGAACTTAAATTCCTTTGGTGCAATCTTTTCATTTTCAACATATGTCACAAGACCTGTTTCCACTGTCGGATATACAATCTCAGCTGAAGACGACGAATCCGTAAGATTAATAATCCTCTTCTCACTGTCCACAATGCGAACGGAAATCCTGTCTCCGTTATGAAGCCTTGTGAGCATTCCGTTAATTGTGGCAGTAAAGAGTGTCGGATCGTTCTCATCTACCTTTGCAGTATATTCAGATGTTGCACCAGTTACGGTTGTAACTGTATAGATAAGCTTTGATATCGTCCTTCCCTTTAGGTCAACAACTGCACTAAGTGTGAGGTTATCATCAAAGCACCTGATTGAATTGTCCTTAAGGTCAACCTTCTGGCGGTTTTCAGACTTGTCATAATCGTAGTTGATTGTAACAACCCTCGGTGCGTTTGCAGGATATTCTATTTCAATCCTGTCAGCAGTAACAGATGTTACTCCCGATACTGAATCCTTTGTACCGCCTGTCACAATAATTTCCGCAACCTGGGCATCGTTATAGCCATTGTCAATAAGAAGACTGATTCTGTCTCCCTCCTTTAGCTTAAGGCCCGATATGCTGTATGTACCGTCTTCGCCGACAAGCGATGACCTGGATGAAACGTGTCTTCCGCCTGCTCCTGTATCCTTCTCACCGTTCTCCATCGATACGGTATAGCCCGTTATCGGATTAAGGTGAAGTCCCGTGCCGTCTCCCCTTATTGCAGAGATTCCCGCATAGGCATGGCCATTTATGCTGTAATCCTTAAGTGATGATACAGGAACCTCCTCAATATCAACCTCGATTACATTGTCACCTGTATTTGACCTCTGGATAAAGCTGTAGCCCTGTCCGTTATATGTCCTTCCTGTCATCCTGTCCTTAATAACAGGTCTGTAAACATTGTTTGGATTTGCAGGCTTACCGGTAACAAGAACCCTGATAGTATATGCATTACCAACCGAAGGCTTCATCTTTTCAAGGGTAGTTGTGGCCTTTGGATTTACATTGATTACATTCCTTCCCTCAAGGTATTCAACAGAACTAAGCTCTGAAGCAGGAATGAGGTTTTCAATCTGAAGGTTCTTCTTTGCCTTATCACTTAAAAATATTACCTCGATATGGTTATCATTCTTGGCAACAAGCGGCCTTACGATGTAATTCTTATATGGCTCAAGTGTAAGATACTTGGAGTCGCGGATTGCATTAAAGTGTGCTCCGCCGTCTGTTGAAAGCTCATAGCCTGTTACCCTGTATGAGGTACTGTCTGTAGGTGTAGCCGACATGTCAAGCCTGTCACCTGCATGGTAATTTACAACCTTGCCCTCCTTGAGGTTTGCATCGTTAAATTTCGCATTTCCGTTCTGACTCTTATCAGGTGCTACAACAGTCACCTTTACGTTGACATAGTCAACAAGCGGTGTAAATGTAAGCTCCTGGTAATATGACGGGTTGCCCGACTCCCTTGCATCACTAATGGTCTCAAGCTGCACAGACTCAATCCAGGCGATAAAATACTTATCAACAGGAATCGTATCGATGTGTGCATTGACACGGTTTATTATGGTATTTACAGTATCTGCGGAGTAATCGATTGCAGCCGTGCTCTTTCCTATATTGTCGTTAAGGAACTTAATATAGTCCGCAGGATATGTCTTTTTAACAGTCTTCTCCTTAACAGACGGGGTAATTGAGATGTTATAGCCCGTGATCTGGCCAAACACTCCCGTGGTGCCGTTTATCTTGTTTTCCTTTACCGTAAATACAAGGTTTGATGCGTTCTCATCAAGGTTTGCAAAGATGTCACGCTTGTTATTGTCACCCGAATAGAGCAGGTTTGCGCCGCACTTAAGCTGTACCTGCATCGGAACCTGGGCAGTGCTTCCCTTAAAGGTCATCTTCTCGGGATTATTTACGCTTACCCTGAACTTTTTATACATTGCTGCAACGCCATAGAACTTAACATAGCTCTTTGGCGTGTAATTTGTCTTATCAACAGCCGAAACTGTAATCTTTAAGTTATCGCTTACATTTTTAACTGCTATTGCCGAAGCACTCGAAAGCTCCTTCGGGAAGGCACCAAGCCTGAATTTTGTTCCAAGACTCGTGTCAGAGGTTGCCTCTGCAAGTGAGAAGCCCGCGTAGTTATCTCCTCCGAAGTTACTTGTCTCCTCCCAGTGCGGGACAAGGTATCTGTAGTAAAGACCATTGATTTTAAGCTTGTCAGAGGCCAGTGAATTATAGGTATACGATGTACCCTTCTTTGTGATTGTTGTATGGTAGTACTTTAAGTCTCCATATCCCTTTGCAAAGTCTGTCTCGTTGTCAGCTATTTCATATTTGTTTTCAAGCGTTCCGCAGCCCCATGGCTTTGAGCCGGTTCTTTGTCCCTTGTCATAGGAGAAAATTCCACCCTTTGCCGTTGATGTTGAGAAGAAGTATGTTCCAACCTCTAGGGCCGGACTATAGGACTTGTCAAATATAGGTGCCGATATGTCACCCTTTTTATATTTAACCTCAAGGTCGGTTCCGTCAACCTTAATGGAAAGAGTCATTTCATCACTGTTATCTGCAAGCACTGAAGCCCCTGCCTTTGTCATTGAGGCCTTCATAAGAAGCATCATCGGTGATGCAAATGCGCTCATAACCTCACCCTCATCAGCTGCGGTCAGGTTCGTAAGAGAAAGCTCAGTCTCAGTGTCAATGTAGATTTCAGCTTCCTTTTCATTCTCGTATGGTGCAAATACAACAGTTCCGTATGTATATGTCTTACCCGTCAAAATGTCGGTTCCGGAAATGTCCGCTGTCGCCATCGTATGCTCAGCCTCGGTCCTCTTTACGGTAACCTTAGCCCTTCCATTTCTTATGGTATAGCTTTTCGAATCAAATGAGAGCTTTGAGTGTACTGTTTCCTCATTGTCAGTAATGAGCACCGACAGGCTTGTTGCCACATATGCTTCTACGTTTACACAGTCTGTAATAACTATCGTGAACGTCTCCGTACCCTCTGATTTATTGTCATCATAAATCCTGAAGCGTACATACTTTACGTCCTCACCAGGAGCAAACGTAATCACCTGCTCAGATGAGTGTGGGATGTTACTGTATGCCGCAGGAAGGAATTCCTCCAGAAGTCCCTCTGTAAGTGACTGGCTTAAGCCTGATGCAACCGCCTCACGCGTCGGTTCACCTGTTGCCTTCTCCTTTAATACTGCAAGCTTACTCTTACCATCAAAGGAATTATCTGAGGCCGCCGAAATAAGAGAGCCATCTTCATAATCAGATGGTGTTGCTGTTAAAACAGGCGTTGCCACAGATGGTGTTGCCGTTGCATCTGAAGGTGTTGCAATTACAGGGCCAAGCGGCTCCTTCTTTGGCTCTCCTAAAAGATTTCCATATTCGTCAAACTCATATGAGACTATCTCAGGGTCACCTGCGATGATTCCCCTTGTCGTCATCTCAAGAATAGACATTTCACTCTTAAATTCCTTTTTGTTTCCCCCGAGGACTGCATAATCCTCCTTGTAAAGGGCTGAAATGTCAAGTGAATGGAGGGTTACGGATGCCTCCTTACTGAGGTCTCCCTCCCTGAAAACAGGCACCTCATAGATGTTGTTTCCCTCATAAATATTGAGGGTGACCGCGCCAAAATAGACAAGGTCACCCTCTATAAGCTGTTCCTCTGTGAATCTGGTTCCGTTAATTACCGTTGTTTCTACGGTAAGCGCCTCTGCAAAGGTGCAAAACGGCTCAAGTACCGTAAGGCACAGTACCAGAATAACTGAAATTGTTCTTTTGAAAATCTTTCTTAATTTCATGTCATTTTCCTTTTTCGAGCAGATGCTGCATTCCGTTTTACCGGAGCGCCAAGTTTTTTCCAAGAACTGTTATTTATTATTTTATGTCAGATACACTCCTTTATGTATCCGACAAGTGTCGCGTCAATCTGGCCGTATTTAGCCATATCCTCAAGTATCGCAAATGCCTTTTCCTTTGGCATCGGCTTTTTATATGGTCTGTCTGTTGCAAGGAGTGCGTCGCATATATCAGCAACGGCTAAAATCCTCGACTCAAGGCAGATGTCATCACCGCTCATTCCGCGTGGATAGCCCTTGCCGTTTAAGCACTCATGATGCTCAGCTGCCCACTTTGGAGCCATTGCAAACGAGGAATTGAAATGAACCTTGCTGAGAATCCTCTCCGTCATTTCAACATGGCCTTCCATGATTTTACGTTCCTCTGCGGTTAATGTTCCCTTTCTTATCATGAGGCAGTTTTTCTCCTCGTCCGTAAGGAACTTAATCACCTCGGCACCATCAGGGCTATGGTATTCATATCCGAAAATCCCGTTAAGCCTTTCAACCGTCTCATCGGGCAGGAATCCCGCGTTATTAACAGAATGAACGAGCTCATCTGTCTCGTCTATTTTTCTTTTCATTTCCTCATAGGCTTCCGTGCTCATATCGCCTCTGAGTATGTCGATTTTACATTTAAGCCCGATGATTTCAAGACGTTTCTCTATGTCACCAAGTCTATGCTCAAGCCTAGTCTCCTTGTTCATGACCTCGAGCGGCACAATCATCTTTCCTATGTCATGAAGATATGCCGCGAGCATGAGCTGGTCCTTATGCTCACTCGTAAAGAAAAGCTCAGTTTCACCCTTCTCATGAAGTGAATTGATGTAATCCACCATAAGGCCTGCATATTTTGCAACATTTCTCGTATGGCTTGCGTTATATGGTGTACGTGCATCGATTGCCTCTGTCATCGCCTCAGTAAAGGACCACATCTGGTGTGTGATTTCCTTTAGGTGTGCCATGTTTGAAAGCGAGATGGCAGTCTGTGACGCAAGTGACATGAGGATTCTCGTCTCCTCATCAGTAAACGGGCGTATTTCCCCGTTTTCATCCATCGCATTAATAAGCTGCATTACACCCATGGCATTGCCGTCACTTCCTATCATGGGAATTGCTACCATGGACTTTGTGAGGTATGAATTGAATTCGTCATATCTCTTTGGTCCCGAGAAATCAAAGAGGTCGCTCTTATAAACATCAGGGATGTTTAATGCCTTTTTTGTAATTGCGGCATATGAGCAGATATTTTCCTTTCGGAATGGTACAGGCGGTATGTTAATCGTCTCGCCGTCAGCACCCCGGTCTATTCCCTTTGATATGGTTCTCATTATGCGGAAAACAAGCGTATCATCCATTACGGTATACAAAGTACCACCATCACTGTTTGTAAGGTCCATGGCTGCCTTAATGATAAGGTGAAGAAGCTTGTTTGGATCCTTTTCCGCAGTAAGGGCGATGCCTATGTCAAGAATTTTCTGTAATTTGTTGTTATCCGCAGTTGTTGTCATTCTAAGTTTTTATGTCAGTATGTTTTGTCGTCAGGTGTTTTTAGAAGCTTATTCATGTATTGAAGTGCTGCCTCAGCCTTACTTAGTCCTCTAATCTCAAGAAGCACCGAAACATCAATGTGGTTTTCTTCCATAAGCTTAAGGTACTTGTGATAATCAATCTTACCCTCTCCAGGCACAAGGTGCAAATCGTCATGAAGGTCATTGTCATTTAGGTGCATGTGACCGATAAAGGGTGAAAGCTTTTTCATCCATACCTCGGTAGGTGTCGGTGTGACACTCGCACGGGCATAGTCAAGACACAGTTTAAAATTAGGTACATCCTTCATTTGCTCCATAAGTCGGACAAATATATCAGGCTCCTGCTCAAAGGAGTTTTCCATATATATGATTAGCCCGGGGTTCTTTCGGCATAAATCACCGAAAAACTGAGTTGCCTCCTCGAGCCAGTGGTTAAGGTAATAATCAAGTCTCAGGGTTCCGATAAGGCCCGAATGGAATATAACTCCCTTAACGCCAAGTTCCTTTGCTATCTCCACTGACTGCACAATTAAATCCCTGCTTCTTTTTCTTAAAACAGGGTCAATTGCCGCAATGTCTAGCCCCAGGAAGGCGCCGTGAAGCGTATCACCTGAGCGATTACGCGAAAGTGACTTATAGCCCTCGATTCTTTTAACGATTTCAGCCTCATTGTCATAGACACCTGGCATCCAGAAATCGTTATATTCGAGATTCACATCATATTTTTCTGAAAGTGCCAGAGTACCCTTTAGATCAGAGTACTCCGGGATAATTGAAAATTTCATAGTTTTTACAGAGCTCCTAATGAGCCGTTTTCCGTGGATGAACTGGTGTTTTCAGGCTCTCCGCATTCATTACAAATCCTGTCCTGACTGTATGTACAGCCTGTTATGTATGAGTATCCGCAAACCTCACACCTTGCTTCATGGTATCCAGGACTTGTGGACTCATATGTATAAGCATGTGCCTCATAATCCATACTGCCACCGCATACCGTACATTCATGCCAGTGGTTTGTTGTGCTTTGTCCCCACACACTTCCGGCACTACAGTCATCTACTACATCATTATTGCATTCAGGACAATAGCCCTGGTGACTACCGTCACCTAATGGCTCGGCTGTATCAATTGAATGCCCCTTTATCGGAACCACCTGTGAAGTGGTTTTCTGACATTTTGTACATGTATAAACATTTATTCCGGCGGCTACACAGGTAGCATCCTCGCTTTCACTAGCGTCTAATACATAATTATGTCCTGCGGCATCCACACACTCATCGGAACTTGATGATGAGCCTGTACCCTGTTCTGCAGTTGTCTCTTCAGGTGTAGCCGGATCGTCGCCCGATGAACCACTTCCTGAAGGATCCACGGTCGTTTCTGGTGCCGTGGTTGATGGCGCTGTTGTTTCAGGTGCTGTTGTTGAAGGTACTGTTGTCTCCGGTGCTGTTGTAGTTGGTGCCTCTGTTGAGGAAGAACCACCTGAAGAATTTCCGCCTGATGAATTACCGCCTCCTGTCGAACCGTTGTCAACATAGTCCTCACCCGACGGCTCAGCCGCTGTTGTCGGAGCTTCTGTTGGAGGTGCTACAGTTGTTGGAGCTACTGTCGTACGAGCTGCAGCTGCCGGAGCCGCTGTAGCAGGTGCGGCTGTTGTCGGAGCCGCCGTAGTAGTCTCTG
>JAUNDA010000002.1 GCA_030526295.1 Eubacteriales bacterium | reverse complement strand
CTGGTTGTAAAGACGTGTGGAATGCATTTATGGCTGAGAATGCTGTTTTCGGAAAGTATGATATTCCATCATGCCCTACAACAGCTGATCAAATTCCAAAATCACAGGTGACCTGGGAAGAGGCGAAACAAATCCATAGAAAGCATATAACGAAAGGCGAAAAGGATTATTTTGTTGATGCTTTTATAAATTGGAATGTAACGATTATAAGTTTGATAGTCCACATGGCATATGGCATGATTGGAAAAAAACCTTAAACATTATAAGACACTTTGCAGGTATAATAACCCCGGACTTCAGTACTTATCAGGATTTTCCAGAGGCAATAAAGATTTATAACACATATAGAATGCGTTTGTACGGATATTGGCTTGGAAACGAAGGAATAGCAGTAATAAACAATGTTCGCTGGGGGACAGAAGAAACATTTGAATATTGTTTTGAAGGCATACCGGTAAATAGTATTGTAGCTATCGGGACTGTTGGTGGAGGCCCAAGAAAACTGGTCAATAGACCTAGGTTCGAAGCGGGCTTGTATAAAATGGTTGAAAAACTTAAACCACATACAATCTTGGTATATGGTTCTGCAAACGGAGCATGCTTTGATAAACTAAGAAAACAGGGGATTAATATTGTTTCCTACCAAAGTAAAACGTCGAAGGACTTTGAAAGGAGGAAGCAGCATGAGTAAAGGAAATAGCGGATTATTTCATGGAACTTTAGGAACAACTAGAGTTAACAGTTCTCTAAATAATACATCATACTCTGACAGAGGGGTAGAAATTCCTGAACATATTAAACAAATTCTTTCAAAATTACAAAACAAAGGTGATATTATTTCTGGTAATAAGGATAGTTTTTCAATAAAAGACGTAAGCGTAATGTCAAAGGAAACAGGTGTAGAATTTGCAAAGGTTTCAATAGGGAATAAAACATATCTTATCCGTGGTGATAAAAATGGAGCAGTTGTTCCTGAGAAATTAATGAAGAAGATGACCAAGAATGGAGGAATACTCGATTTTCATAGCCATCCACATGATAATGATTGTATTCCATCAAGAGCGGATAGAGAAATGATTAAAAGCTTGAAGAGTAAGACTGGTCAATCCACAAGCCGAATTGTCACACCGAATGGAAGAACCGTGACATTCAATGAGCATGGAGTGATTTCAACTGGAACCGTTCCGAATTTGATTGATGAAAGCCTGAAACAAGCATATTTAGATTTATGGAGGTAAATTAGCATGTGGAATAAAGATGAAGCAAAGGTTGCTGCGTTGTTGTTTATTGCAGATAGTTTTGGAAAGGATTATGTGAAAGCACATATTTCAGATTCATGTGAATCATATCCGACTGACGATTATGATGATGTTGAATATGAATATTTCCTTGGTTTTGAGGACGATGATGAAACGAACCTCTGGACTGTGTTTGCTCGGGTTTTAGTTAATCGAGAAACAAAGGAATGTAAGTTCCTCGATTATAAAACGCCTGCTGGGGTTCGCATGGAGAATCCGATAAAACCAACAAGTTTTGCTTAATTGTAGCCTTTTCTCAAATATGCTTCTAAATAGTCATATCAGTTTTAGACTATACGACCAATAAGCACACATAAAAATAATTGTTTTCAAAAGGGTTTCAGAGAATTGATATCTCCAGGACCCTTTTTTGTAAAAAAGGCCATCCAGAAAATCAATGGCGGTATTATTTTGATAAGCCTATGGCTTGATGAAGCGAAATGGAATCGAGGGTGTTTATGCATACATCGGATTTGGCATCTTAACAAGGTGCCTTCCGTCGTGCGGGATTGCGTCCTCTAAAAGTAAAGAGGCGGGAATGACGGCCTCCTTTCCAAAGCGTTTTCTTATTTCTTCTATGGCATCCTCGGCTTTGTCCCTTCTTGATACGCGCGTCTGGTCGATAAAGATATTAGGCTGGTAGCCGTAATCCTCACCTGTCAGGTTAAATACGGTTATCGTTATCGCCCTCACGGTGCCGTGTCCCATAAGCCTATCCTTAAATAGAAGAAATGCAGCATTTGCTATTACGGCGGGGCTTCTCGTCGCCTGCATGAGCGGAGTGCCGGTACCCTCAAAATTAAGGTCCGATCCCCTTACGACTACGCTTACATTATTACAAAAAGCCCTTTCCTCACGAAGCTTTGTGCCTATGTCCTGGCTTAATTCAAGTATTACACGACGTATTTCCTCAGGATCACTAAGGTCCCTTACGCATGTCACGCCGTGGCCTATCGATTTCGGGGGTATTATGCAGTCCTTGTGCATGACCCTCGATTCATCAGTTCCGAGTGCATATGACTGAAGCTTTGTTCCGTTTACACCGAGAAGCTTCTTTATTATATAGGGGTCAGCATTTGCAAGCTCACCGATTGTCTTTACACCAATGTTATTAAGCTTTTTTACCGTTGCGTGGCCTGCATAAAGAAGATCACCGACAGGAAGCGGCCATACCCTTTCCTTAAAATTATCCCTTGTGATTACGGTTACGGCATCAGGCTTTTTCATATCGGAACCAAGCTTTGCGAAAATCTTATTAAAGGAAACCCCGATGCTTACTGTTATTCCAAGCTCACGGTGTATGGTTTCCCTTATCTCATCGGCTGTCTCCGGGCCGCTTTTTTTAAGGTTACTCCTTGTGAGGTCGAGCCAGCACTCGTCCATTCCAAAGGGCTCGATGTAATCTGTGTACCTTCCGTAGATTTCACGTGCACTTTTTGAATATTTGACATACTGCGGATAATTCGGGGCACGGAGGATTATGTCAGGGCAGGCGTTTCTTGCATCGGTTGCGGGCATGCCGGTTTTGATGCCGAATTTCTTTGCCTCATCAGTCTTGGCAAGCACGATTCCGTGCCTTTCCTTCTCGCTTCCGCAGATGGCCATTGGACGGCCCCTAAGCTCCGGGTGAAGCATAAGCTCAACCGAAGCGTAGAAGCTGTTCATATCCGAATGAAGAACGATTCTGTCCATAGGGCGCCTTCTTACATTAAAAAATTACATCAAAAAGTGTAACGAAATTTGTTGACAATGAAATAAAATGCGATAAAATGTAATTACAAAATATAAATTACATCTGAACTATCAGCTTGTCAATGCTTTGGGATGAAATTACATCTTTACCTTTGTCACTGCGGCAGCAATCTAAATGCCATCGGATTTTGCCGCGGTGAGGCATGACAGCTGTTTTTGAAAGGAGAGAAAAATGGCCACAATATCGGAAAAGATCGTGAGAATCAGAAAGAAAAAGGGTCTTACACAGCAGGCTCTTGCCGATGCATGCGGCATTACAAAGAGAACAATTGCATCATATGAAAGTGATGGAAGACTCCCGCACCCGGGTAACCTCGAGAGGATAGCAGATGTCCTCGGCGTTACAGTTACATATCTTAAGGATGACACTGCAGAGCTTTTCATGGAGCCAAGCCAGGAGGATTATTACATTGACAGCATCAGGCGTACCTACGGTGACGCTGCTGCGGATGAGATAAAGGATCTTCTTACAAAGAGCTCATCGCTTTTTGCGGGAGGAAAGCTCAGCCAGCAGGCAAAGGACCAGTTCTTCCTCGCACTTACAAATGCATACATAGCATGTAAGAAGGCTGATTAAGGCACGGGTATTATTTGACATGAGAGTCAGCAGTATTATTAATGAGGCAAACAGAATAAGGGAAGACTACGGGGAAAGGCCCTCATTTAAGGATATATGCCGGAGCGAGGGAATTTTAATGCTACAAAGCCCAATGGGTACCGAGGAGTGCAGTCTGAAGGGATTCATCGTAAGGATGGTCGGAAAAATCGCGATAACCGTAAACAGCGATATCTCTGATGAACTTAAGGACATCATAAACTGGCACGAGGTTGCACACTATTTCCTTCATGTGAGGACGGGACTTATGGAGTCCGTAAACGACAGCTCGCTTTATGACAGGGCATCGGAATCGGAGCTTGAGGCTAATCTTTTGGCGGCGGAGCTTCAGCTTAATGATGACGATGTATATGAGGCACTTCGTGAAAACGGTGATTTTTACGCGGCAGCTGAAAGTCTCTGCGTTCCTCCGGATCTTCTTTCATTCAAGCTCAATATGATGGAGCATAAAGGATACAATATTCCTCATGCCGATTTTGGAGCGAGGGGGGATTATCTTGCAAGGTTTAATGACAGAAGGCAGTATTGAAAATAAGGTATATGTTGAGGTTGATGTAAGATTTGACAAAGAGGGTAACATGTACCCAAAAAGCATTAAGTGGGAGGACGGAAGAAAGTACGATATTGATAGGGTACTCGACATGCGCCCCTCATATTCGAGAAAGGCTGGAGGCCAGGGCGACCTCTATACCGTCAGGGTGCAGGGACATGAGGCACATCTTTTCTTTGAGAGAACAGATACGTACACAGGATCCCCGGGATCGTGGTTTATGGAGCGAAGCTGCTAAAAATCAGGCGGCACATTTTTATCAAGTTGGTCGCGTGAGGCATTACCTGTGCTTCCTGTAAATCACGGACACATATCAGATAAACACAAAACTACTTTGGCGGCACGCTTCGGGCTTTGACCTGGGGCCGGCCGCTTTTTAAATACAGATTAACATAATGCAAAAAGCGATAATAATTATATTGTAAACGAAATAAATATAAATATATTTTATGATATATGGTATAAAAGAAATATTGTGAGCATTTTTTGACGCATATACTATGCTGACAGTAAAATATCCTTGCAAACAGAGTGAAATATTTATATATTTATTACTATGAAGAAGAATAATAAAAACAAATCGGTAAACATGTATTTCAGCTGGCCGTTCGCATTTGCGGGACTTATGGTTCTGGCTGACATTGTCATGTTTGCGATAAATACTGAGGCTGCACTCATACTCGCCATATTTACAGTGGTAGCCGTGGTGGGAGCGATGTGGCTTTATTTCTATTCGAGTAAAGGCCTTTATACAAGTATGATCAACTTTGCGGGAAGGTTTGCCAACACGCAGAAGAGAATGCTTGACAACATGGGAACGGCCGCCCTCATATGCAATATAAATGGAGGGGTTCTCTGGTCGAACAAGGCATTTAAGGAGCTTCTTGATAAGGAGTCGGCACTTGCAGGTAACATACTTGCAGTATTCCCGGAGCTTACAAAGGATATGCTCATGCCAAAGGATGACATCCTTGTGGTGCACAGCTCCTTCGGCTCAGGCAGATACAGAATAGAAATGCAGTGGGGACCGCTTGCGGCACCTTCGGGAAAGAATGACGATGTTCCCGAGGAGGCCTCAGAGATGGCAATTGTTGCATTCATTACGGATGAGACAGAGCTTGTTAATGCAAAGCAGGAAATCTTTGACAAGAATGCAAATGTCGGAATCATCACGGTTGATAACTATGATGAGGCACTCGGAACTGTTGACGAGGTAAGAAGGTCAATGCTTATTGCACTTGTCGACAGAAAGCTCTCGAACTATTTTGGATCGCTTAACGGTCTTATCAGAAAGCTTGAAAAGGATAAATACATCTTCTTTATAATGGAGAAGGATTTCAGTGCCATGCTCGATGACAGGTTCTCGGTGCTTGACGGTGTAAAGACCATCAATATCGGAAACAGCCTGAACATCACCTTAAGTATCGGTGTTGGAGAACACTATGACAGCTATGCGGGTGCATATGAGGCAGCAAAGAGGGCAACCGATATGGCAATGGGCCGTGGAGGAGACCAGGCTGTTGTAGTATCTGATGACGGTATCGCATACTTCGGCGGAAAGAGTGCATCAAGCACAAAGAACACGAGGGTAAAGGCAAGGGTAAAGGCCCAGGCCTTCAGGGAGCTTCTTGATACAAAGGACAAGGTTATTGTCATGGGACACAAGGTTGCCGATGTCGATGCAATCGGTGCGGCTGTTGGTGTCTGGAGAATAGCGACAGCCCTTGGAAAGAAGGCTCATGTTGTTAATGGAAACACATATGCATCAGTACGCCGCTTCAGTGACATGTTCAGCCCGGCAAACGGATATCCCGAGGACTTCTTTGTAAGCGGTGAAAGGGCAAAGGAGCTTATCGATGAGGATACACTCGTTGTTGTAGTTGATGTAAACAGACCAAGCTATTCGGAGGCTCCGGAGCTTCTAAAGGATGGCGTAAGTACCGTTGTTATTGACCACCACAGAATGAGCTCGGAGATTATCGAGAATCCTGTGCTTTCTTACATTGAGCCATATGCCTCATCAACATGTGAAATGGTTGCTGAGCTTCTTCAGTACATTGAGGAAAATATCAGGCTTGAGCAGTCTGAGGCGGATATTCTTTATGCGGGAATCGTTCTTGATACACAGAACTTCGTGGTTCAGTCCGGTGTCAGAACCTTCGAGGCAGCTGCATTCCTCCGTAAGAAGGGTGCGGATGTTGTAAGGGTAAGAAAGCTCTTCCGTGAGGACATTACAGACTACAGGGCTAAGGCCGAGGCTGTTAATGACGCAAAGATTTATAAGGACAACTTTGCCATTTCCGTTTGTAACCCGGATGGCACCGATTCACCGACAATCATCGGAGCACAGGCTGCAAACAGCCTTCTTGAGATTTCGGGAATCAAGGCAGCAGTTGTGCTTACACCATATAATGACAAGATATTCATCTCTGCAAGAAGTATCGATGAGATTAACGTACAGGTACTTATGGAGAAGCTTGGAGGCGGCGGACACAAGTCTGTTGCCGGAGCACAGCTTGACATGATGGAAATTGACGATGCAACAAAGCTGGTTACAGATGCAATCGATCAGATGATAGAACAAGGAGAAGTAAATTAATGCAGGTAATACTTACACAGGACGTAAAGAGTTTGGGAAAAGCGGGAACGCTTGTAAATGTAAATGACAGCTACGCAAGAAACTACATCATTCCGAGAAAGCTCGGAGTTGAGGCTTCAAAGGCAAACCTCAATAACCTTAAGCTTAAGAATGCTAACGAGGCAAAGATTGAGGCTGCAAAGGTAGCAAACGCAAAGGATACAAAGGCAGCAGTTGACGGCAAGACAGTTCTTATGAAGGTAAGGACAGGAGAGGGCGGAAAGCTCTTTGGAGCCGTTACAAGCAGTGATGTTGCCGAGGCAATCAAGAAGGAATTCGGCATAGATGTTGACAAGAAGAAGATTGTCATGGACCCGATTAAGCAGACAGGCAAGACAGAGGTAACACTTAAGCTTCACAAGGAAGTAAATGCAACAGTAACAGTTGACGTAGAAGGCGAGTAATTAACGATGAACGAGGCTGAGGAGAAGGTATTAAACAGACAGGCACCATGCAACCTGCAGGCAGAAAAATCCGTACTCGGATGTATGCTGCTTGACAAGGACGCAATGGAGTCTGCCCTTGGCATGCTCAGAAAGGATGATTTCTATTCAAAGCAGTATGGAATCATGTTTGAGGCGATAGGTCATCTTGCGGCTTCACTGTCGGCAGACCAGGTAGTCGACCTTGTAACAGTTCAGGAACAGCTTGCAAGGGACGGAGCTCCAAATGAGATGCAGTCAGCCGACTTTGTACGCGACATTTTTGACTGTGAGCCGACATCGGTTAATATCAAGTCATATGCCGAAATTGTAAAGAACAAGTCCCTTGAGAGAAGACTCATTAAGACATGCGGAGATATTGCAAAGCGCTGCTATGATGATACGGATGATACGGAGACAATTCTTGCCGATACCGAATCCAAGATTTTTGAACTTCTTAAGAAGGAAAACCAGACTGATTATATTCCGATAGATGAAATCGCACTGAATGTCTATAACAAGATTCAGGAAGCAGCCCGCAATAAGGACCACATCACCGGTATCCCGACAGGCTTTACTGATCTTGATGACAGGACATCTGGACTTCAGCGTTCAGACCTTATCATTCTTGCTGCAAGACCTTCAATGGGAAAGACAGCCTTTGCGCTTAACATCCTTGAGCATGTAGGAATAAAGAAAAACAAGCCGACCATGATATTCTCACTCGAGATGAGCGAGGAGTCGCTTGTAAACAGACTTTTTGCGATGGATTCTGGAATCGATGCGCAGAGCCTAAGAAACGGTAACCTTCTTGACAGTGACTGGGCAAGACTTCTTGAAACAACCGAAAGAATCGGTAATTCAAACATCATCATTGATGCAACACCTGGTATCAGGGTTTCAGAGCTTCGTTCAAAGGCAAGAAAGGTTAAGCTCGAAAGAGGCCTTGACATGATAGTCATCGACTATCTGCAGCTTATGAGCGGAACCGGAAAAAGCGGAGAGAACCGTCAGCAGGAGGTTTCGGAGATTTCGAGATCACTTAAGGCAATTGCGAGGGAACTGCAGTGCCCTGTTATCGCACTTTCGCAGCTTAGCCGTGCCTGCGAAAGTAGACCCGACAAGCGTCCGATGCTTTCCGACCTTCGAGAATCTGGTGGTATCGAGCAGGATGCCGACGTTGTAATGTTCCTTTACAGGGATGAGTATTACAATCCCGATTCAGAAAAGAAAGGCGAGGCCGAGCTGATTATTGCTAAACAGCGTAACGGCCCCACCGGTACGATTGAACTTCTCTGGCAGCCGCAGACAACAAGATTTGTCAGCAAGCTAAAAAAGAAGGAAAATTATTGATCCAAATCAGAATATTCAATACCAAGGCTTCCGGCTGTATAGTCGGAGCCTTTTGTGATTTTAAGGATGCTTCTTAAAAACTCAAAGCATGCCTCCTCGCTTTCATCACGCATAAGGATAAGAGCCCTTTCAAGAACGGCCCTGGTATCAGGATGCATAACAAGGATTTTCCTGTTTCTGGCATAGTAATTCCATGCGTCGGCCTGCTTGTAGTCTTTACCATGATAGGCTATACATGCGGCTCGTCTGTCACAGACCATTTCAGCAACATATTTAAGAGGCATCTTGCAGCCGATGAAGCCGTTTACAGGCGGACCCTCGAAATCGATCCAGTACTCGAAATGGTGCCTGTTCCTTCCCTTATGGTGAAGCCATGCCCTTGAACAGCCGTTTATTCTCCTGTCGTTGGCATTGGGGCTTCGTGTACCGCACCAGTATTTTACCGAGAGGAAAAATTCTGTTGGTGAATACTTTGAGAGGTCGTGCATTATGCCCTGCCTGTAAAGACCGATTTTGAAGCAGCCGTCGCGAACGTGCTTTTTATGCACGTGTACTGTTTTGATATGACCGAAGAAACGCTCGAAAATACTCTTTCCCTCGAAATCAAAAAACATCTCCGGAATTGGTTCGCCAAAGGCATTTAGCCTCATATTTTCCGGGATTTCGGTCTTTTTTTCTGTTTTTAATGTATTAAATTCCGTCATAGACGTCATTGTACCACAAAAATGAAAAAAGTACTTGAAAACAATGAGTTTTTTTGTTATCTTATTCATCGTGACACCATATGTCCTTGCTCCGGAAAAGGTCCGGGGCCAAATAGACCAAAAGGAGGTAAACACAATGGATAAGTACGAAGTAACGGTTATTCTTAGTGCGAAACTCGAGGAAGAAGCACGTGGCGAAGCTCTTAACAAGGTTAAAGCCCTTATCGAGAGATTCGGCGGCGTTGTAGGTGAGGTAGCAGAGTGGGGCAAGAAAAAGCTCGCTTATGATATCAAGCGCGAGAGCGAGGGATATTACTATCTTATCAACTTCGAGGGAACAAGCGAGACACCTAACGGCTTAGAGTCTCGTATCCGCATTATGGAGCCTGTTTTAAGATACTTAGTAGTGAAGAAAGCTGACTAATTATCAAAGAAAGAGTGATTAAATGAATAAAGTTATCTTAATGGGCAGACTTACAAGAGACCCTGATGTACGCTATTCAAATGGCGGACCAGAAGGAAGCATGTGCATTGCAAGGTTTACAGTTGCTGTGGACAGAAGAAGAACAGGTACTGACGGAAAGCGTGAGGCCGACTTCATCGGATGTGTTGCTTTTGGAAGACAGGGTGAGTTTGTCGAGAAGTATCTCCACACGGGAACGAAGATAGCACTTACAGGTCGTATTCAGACAGGCAATTATGAAAAACAGGATGGAACTAAGGTCTATACTACAGATGTAGTAGCTGAAGACATTGAGTTCGCTGAGTCAAAGGCAAGTCAGGATCAGAGAACAGGTGGTTATGTACCGCAGCAGTCAAGCGCAGGCTACAGAGCACCGAATACACCGGCACCTACACAGGAACCGGCATTCAATCAGCAGAACTATGCTCCTGCACAGCCATCTTATGATGACAGCGCTTCAAGAGTCGGACAGGGCTTTATGAACATTCCTGAAGGCGTGGATGACGAAGGATTACCTTTTAACTAAGTCATCCGATAGTAACTAAGGAGGAAAACCGATGGCATTCCAGAAGACAGAAGGTAAGGAAGGCGCTAGACCGAGAAAGATGGCCGGTGGCTTCCACAGAAAGCGCAAAGTATGCGTATTCTGCAGCGAGAAGGCTACACCAGTAGATTATAAAGACGTAGCAACACTTAAGAAGTATATCTCTGAGAGAGGAAAGATCCTTCCTCGTCGTGTAACAGGCACATGCTCAATGCACCAGAAGGACATCACTCTTGCTATCAAGAGAGCTCGTCATATCGCTCTGCTTCCATTCGTAGTAGAATAAGCAACAGACGAAAAACAACATCCCGTATCACAGCAATGTGGTACGGGATTTTTTATCATATGATCATATAAACACATATTTATTTTTTCAGTTGGATAGAGCATATTTACGTCTTTTTATCCAATTCCTTTCTAAAAAAACGTAAAAAAATAATCCTATTACGTATCCAAATGGTCAAAATTGTTGTTTAGTCCGTAAATGGCCTCTAAAATTTTGAAATCTTACCTGTATCCACACCTGGCCATTATCCAAATTACGTACTAATTAGTCTTACTCTACGAAACCTGCTGTAATTGGAATGATAATATACAGCAAAATATTGAAATATTGAAATAATTACCGTAATAGAGATAATATTTTACGTACTGAAATCGTAATTTCATTAATTCTGCCGTAAACCAACTTTTTTGTCTATAACCCCAAAATGCGGATACGACATGAGGCTGTGGGAAACAGACTGTGTCCATAAATGAAGATTCGGAAGAGGACCATTCGCGCTTAAGAAGCTAAGCCCAGCGAGGTCTCTCTGCCGAATCTCTCGAATGATACGTTTAAATGAATTAACAACGACGATGAACGATTTTATCTCATACCAACATATGTGTAGCCTGCTGCCTCAACAGCACCTCTGATTTCATTCTCGGCTACATCCTTTGACACTTCAATTGTAACACTTGCATCTGTGTGTGAAGCAGTAGCGCATACAACACCGTCAATGGCCTCAAGAGCCTTCTTTACATGAGCCTCACAGTGCGGGCACATCATTCCGTTAACATTAATTACCATTTTGTCTGATTCCTTTCTTTTATTTTCTATATTTGTATTTTTGATACGCTTATCCCTAGAACTGTCATAGGGCTTAATCAGGTTAAGCCTTAAAGCGTTTGATACCACAAAGAAGCTTGAAAGTCCCATGGCGGCTGCACCAAACATCGGGCTAAGCGTCCAGCCAAAGGCCTTTATGAAGCAGCCTGCCGCAAGAGGTATTCCGAGGCAGTTATAGAAGAATGCCCAGAAGAGGTTCTCATGGATGTTTTTAATGGTTGCCCTCGAAATCCTTATGGCTGCTGCCACATCGCGAATGCTGTTTTTCATAAGGACAACATCGGCTGCATCGATTGCGATGTCGGTTCCGGCACCGATTGCGATTCCAAGGTCGGCTCTCGTTAGTGCTGGTGCGTCATTGATTCCGTCACCTACCATTGCGACCTTTCCCGTTTCCATTAGTGAACGGACAACCTCCTCTTTTCCGTCAGGCTTTACTGATGCAATTACCTCATCAATTCCAGCTTCCGCGGCAATTGCCCTTGCCGTGATTTCGTTATCACCTGTAAGCATTACAACGCGGATACCCATTCCCTTAAGCTCTGATACCGCCCTGCCGGAATCCTCCTTGATTGTATCTGCTATGGAAATGATTCCAAGAAGCCTTGAATCTACTGAGAAGAGAACAGGAGTCCTGCCAGCCTCTGAAAGCTTCCTGATTTTGTCCTCGGTTTTTGCATCAAGGGAACCTGTAAAGCCCTTAATAAATTCGCTGTTTCCCCCGGCAATGACACGTCCTGAGATTGTGGCCTTAAGTCCGTTTCCAGGAAGAATTTCAAAGTCTTCGGTTTCTGCTGTCTTTATTCCCTTTTCAGCTGCATATGAGATTATTGCCTTTGAAAGAGGGTGCTCGCTCTTAGCCTCAAGTGAGGCGGCTGCCTCAAGAAGCTCCCCTTCGCTTATGCCATCCGCGAGAGCAATATCCGTAACCTTCATAATACCTGTTGTCACGGTGCCTGTCTTATCGAGAACCACAATCTGAGTCCTTCCGGCCTGCTCAAGTGAGGCTGCAGTCTTAAAAAGGATTCCCGTCCTTGCGCCGATTCCGTTACCGACCATTATGGCAACGGGGGTTGCAAGACCTAGTGCACACGGGCAGCTTATTACAAGGACGGCTACGGCTCTTGTGAGGGCGGTACCTGGTGCCTCGCCGAGAATAAGCCAGACGATAAAGGTTATTAGCGCAATTGTGATTACGGAAGGAACGAAGACTCCTGAAACCCTGTCGGCTATTTTTGCTATCGGCGCCTTTGTGGCAGCGGCATCACTTACCATTCTGATAATGCCTGAAAGCGTGGTATCCTCACCGACTCTTTTTGCCTCACATATCATGTAGCCTGATGTATTGATTGTGGCGGCTGAGACCGTATCTCCTGGATTCTTTTCAACCGGAACGCTTTCTCCCGTAAGTGCCGATTCGTTTACGGCACTTATTCCTTCCCTTACAATACCGTCAACGGGTATGCTTTCTCCCGGTCTAACGGCAAAGATGTCACCAACCTTAACCTCTGAAACGGGAACTGTTTTCTCCATCCCGTCAATTATCAGGGTGGCTGTTTTTGGTGCCAGGTCCATTAAGGCCTTAAGGGCATTTGTCGTCTTTCCCTTTGAGCGTGCCTCAAGTGTCTTTCCAAAGGTGATAAGTACAAGGATCATTGCGGCTGATTCAAAATAGAAGCCGTCCATATACCTCATGAGGTCCGCTGGTCCTTTATTTGCCATCTCGATGCTCATTGCAAAAAGCGAATAGATGCTGTAGGCAAAGGATGCGAGGGAGCCAAGTGACACAAGAGTGTCCATGTTCGGTGACCTATGAATGATTCCCCTGAAGCCGTTTATGAAAAATTTCTGGTTAATGACCATTATGATGCCTGAAAGCAAAAGCTCATAAAGGCCTATTGCAAAGCAGTTTCCGTTTAAAAATCCCGGGACAGGCCAGCCCCACATCATATGGCCCATCGACACATACATAAGCGGGAGAAGAAGTATCGCCGAGATGATGAGACGCCTTTTCATTGAGCTTATTTCCTTATCAATGGTATCAGCCCCGGACTGCGCCAAAGGTGCTTCACCCGATGCCTTTTCCTGCTTTAGGCTTGCACCGTATCCGGCCTTTTCGACAGCCTTTATTATTTCCTCCGGGCTGGCACTTCCCTCAACACCCATTGAATTTGTGAGAAGGCTTACCGCACAGTTTTCGACACCATGAACGGCACATACGGCCTTTTCGACCCTTGCCTGACATGCAGCGCAGCTCATGCCTGTTACATTGTATTGTTTCATTAAATAACTCCTGTTATTTCATCAGTTTTTCGAGTGTGCCGACAAGCTCGTCGATAACCTCATCGTTACCGTTTTTAATGTTGTCAATGACACATGTCTTCATATGGTTTGCAAGAAGGACCTTGCTGAAGCTGTTAAGGGCGGAATTGATGGCAGAAACCTGCACAAGTATGTCGGTGCAGTAGGCGTTGTTTTCAAGCATTCCCTCGACACCCCTTACCTGACCCTCGATTCTTTTAAGGCGGTTCATTAGATTCCTAAATTCCTTTTCATCCCTTTCCTTATGCTTTTCTGAGCAGTGGGGACAGGAAGCCGAAGTTTTGTTTTCTGAATTTTTAATGTCAGCCATAGGGTTCTCCTTCTTAAATGCCAATATACCCCATATGGGTATTTTTTATGCAATCAATATATACCCTATGGGGGTATATGTCAAGCGCTATATTTCGCTAATGCAGGAAGATGTGCATGGCAATACATACACAAGGTACATAATAGGAATCGTCAGAGAGACCTCGCGCAACCAAGCTTTGCTTAAGCGCGAACGGTCCTCTGACGATTCCATAAGCACTACGCTAAAAACAAAAGGCGTAACCATCTGGTCACGCCTTAAATACTGCTTATATGCTTTTCTTTGATTATTGCTGGTTTGAGAACATCTCAACCTCGTTTGCAGAGATGGAAGCCTCCCTTGCATTTCCAACCATGTCACTGAAATGAATCTCGAGTGTGTTCGTTGTCATAGGAATTGATACTGTACCGCTTGTCTTGTTAATTGACTCAGGTGTTACAGTGCGTCCTGCGGAATCCGTTCCGTAGATTGAATCAAAGTCAACTCCTGACTGTGTGTCAGAGATTGTGAAGGTGAGAACGCCATTTTCGATTCTGCACTTTGTTTCATCGATTACCGGTGGAACATCATCGAGAATTCCAATCTCGGCATAGTTTGTCGTCGACATACCGTTAAGTGCTGTTACGGTAATGTAAATTGTTCCGTTTTTGCTTACTGTTGCGGTATATGAATTGCCTGACTTTTCATATGGGATTTCCTCAGACTCCATCGTTACGCTTAACTCCTTTACGGGCAGCAGGCAGTTAACATCAAATGTAACTGTGGTATCCTTATAATTGTCTGTGTTCTTTACTGCGATATCAATCTTCGGGGCTGCCGTCACGAGGATGAAAATTATTGAGTTAATAACTATATAAGGAATCACAAAGAATATCAGGGCCTTTACAAATCCGTTTGCGAATTTTGATTTCTTTACCCTTACTCCCCTGGCATCATAGTAAACACTGGGACCGCCAGAATTCCTGTCCCTGTCATAATATTCAGAGGACCTGCGCTCCCTTGCCGGCTCATTCGAAGCGGCGGAAGAACTGCGTCTTACGGTTCTTCTTGAATTATTATCATATCTGTAATCATCATAATCCGATCTGTTCATAACAAACCGATTCTATCAAAAAAAGAAAATAACCGCAATTGTTTTGAAGTAAAGTTCAAAAAATCGAAATAATTTGACTTTGAAAAACGATGGTGTATAATGAATTTAACGGATAATTCTTAATAATCAGACATTTTTTTCCGTGGTCTAGACATTAAAAATCATTACAAAAATCATTTCCGATATTCCCGGAACATACCCGAACTTAACAAAGATAATTAATACTTTTCCACTTTCAAGGTGGTGTTTTTTACAATTTAAAAAAGAGGTTTTAAATGAAAGAAAAACTAAAGACACTCTCTCTTGAGCAGCTTAGGGAATTTGCGCGTGCACAGGGCATCAGATTCTCAGGACTCAGGAAGGACGAATTAATCGAGGCACTCAGCAGGGCAGCAGAGCAGAATCCTGAAAACAAACCGCAGGAACTCTATTCAAAGGCAGCAGCTCCGATATCATCGGTAAAAACAAACACACAGCCCTCACCGGAAATCAAGGCACTTGATGCGGGAATTGAGGTGACAGGACTTCTGGAGGTGCTTCCAGACGGCTTTGGCTTTATAAGAAGCGAGAATTTCATGCCTGGTGTTTCCGATGTATACGTGGCACCGAGCCAGATAAGGAAATTTAACCTTAAGACAGGCGATGTAATAAGGGGCTCATGCAGGCCGAAGGCACAGGGAGAAAAATTTGCGGCCCTTCTCTTTGTTATTAGCATTAATGGTTTCCCTGCAGCGGAGGCTGTGAGAAGACCGCAGTTTGAAAACCTTACACCTATTTTTCCAAATGAAAGAATAAAGCTTGAAAGGGCAGAGGACGAATCAATGCCCCTTCGTGTTATCGACATCCTGGCACCGATAGGAAAGGGCCAGAGAGGCATGATTGTTTCACCGCCAAAGGCAGGAAAAACAACGCTTTTAAAGCAGGTGGCAAAATCCATAAAGCAGGACCCGTCAATGCATCTTCTCATTCTTCTCATTGATGAGAGACCTGAGGAGGTTACAGACATCAAGGAAGAGGTTGTTGGTGACAATGTAGAGGTTATTTACTCAACCTTTGACGAGCAGGCAGAGCACCACAGAAGGGTATCCGAGATGGTAATCGAGCGTGCAAAGAGACTTGTTGAGTATGGAAAGGATGTTACAATCCTTCTTGATTCAATCACAAGGCTTGCACGTGCTTACAACATGATTGTCTCTCCGTCAGGAAGAACCCTAAGCGGCGGCCTCGACCCGGCGGCACTCTATATGCCAAAGCGATTCTTCGGAGCTGCAAGAAACATGAGAGAGGGAGGCTCACTCACAATTCTTGCAACTGCACTCATTGATACAGGAAGCCGTATGGATGATGTAATCTATGAGGAGTTTAAGGGTACGGGCAACATGGAGCTTGTGCTTGACAGAAAGCTTTCGGAAAAGAGAATTTTCCCGGCAATCGATATCCTTAAGTCAGGAACAAGAAGGGATGACCTTCTTCTTTCAGGGGAAGAGCTTTCGGCAGTTTCAATAATCAGACAGAGCTTTGGATCGTTAAAGCCTGAGGATTCAGCTGAAAAGGTACTTGACCTTTTTGCAAAGACTGAGAACAATGCAGAGTTTGTTCAGATGGCCCAGAAGATTAAATTCTGCTAAAATGTCAAAAAATGCTTGCTATTGCCGACTTCTTATGATAGTATTATAAAGCTTAACGGCGGTCGGAATCGCCGAAATAGAAAAGGAGATTAACATGAGAGAAGACGTTCAGCCAAAGTACTACCAGGCAACAGTAACATGCCATTGCGGCAACACATTTACAACAGGCAGCACAAAACCGGCTATCACAGTAGAAATCTGTTCAAAGTGCCATCCTTTCTACACAGGTAAGGAAAAGGCCAGCCAGGCTCGTGGTCGTGTTGAGGCATTCAACAAGAAGTACGGCAACTTCAACAAGTAAATTATTCATTATGGGGACCGAGCTTACAGCGCTCGGTCTTCTTTTTAATTTTACATAGCGAATCTAGTTTTGGAGACAGAAATGAAATACAGTGGAATTGGTGGACAGGCAGTAATCGAAGGCATAATGATGAAAAACAAAAACAAATATGCCATTGCTGTCAGAAAGCCCGATAAGACAATAGATGTAAAGGTGGAGTCATGCAAGGCTTTTTCGGATGACCACAAGTGGGCAAAGCTTCCAATCATAAGGGGAGCTGTTAACTTTGTTGATTCGATGATTGTCGGCATGCAGACTCTTTCCTACTCGGCTTCGTTTTTTGAGGATGACCCTGATACAAAGCCGTCAAAATTTGAAATTTGGCTTCAGAAAATGTTTGGGGATAAGCTTGATAAGATTATCATGACGGCAAGTATTGTATTTGCACTTGTGCTGTCAGTGGTGCTTTTCATGTGGCTTCCGCTTTTTATAGTGGGACTTTTCTCTGAATTTATTCCAAACCACTTCTGGCAGGCACTCCTCGAGGGCGTGCTCAGGGTGGCAATCTTCATTGCATATATAAAGATAGTATCCGGTACTGAGGACATAAAGAGAACCTTCATGTACCATGGTGCTGAGCATAAGTGCATCAACTGTGTTGAGCATGGACTTGACCTCACTAAGGAAAATGTCATGAAGAGCTCAAAGGAGCATAAGAGGTGCGGAACCTCATTCATATTTATCGTAATGATAATAAGCATTCTATTCTTTGTGGTTATCCGTGTTGACAATGTTGCACTAAAGTTCCTTCTTAGACTGTTCCTTATCCCTGTTATTGCGGGAATAAGCTATGAGGCACTTAAGTTCATGGGAACACATGACTCAAAGCTCGTTGATTTCTTTGCAAAGCCCGGTCTTCTCATGCAGGGACTTACAACACTTGAGCCCGATGAGGATATGGCAGAGGTGGCAATTGCCGCAACAGAGGCTGTATTTGACTGGAGGGCATATCTTACGGAAAACTTCGGCAGGGTATTTGAAGAGGAACCGGCAGTGGAGACAGAGGCAGCGGCAGGATCTGAGGGTGAATGCGACAAGGCCGAAAGTGCACAGGAGAGTGCAGAAGCTGCAGACACTGAGCATGAGGCAGATGCTGAGCATAAAAAGAAAGATGAGCATGATAATTCATGCTGCGGCTTCTAAGCAAAAAAGATTTTTGCCAGGTAACGGTTTAACACCATTTGAACAATAAAACAGGTCTGTCGCATTTATGTGCGGGGATTCGGATAAAAAAATTACAATGACACTTAGAGAGCTTGCCCGCGAGGGAGAAGAAAAACTATTAAGGGCAGAGGTGCCCGAGGCGCGTCATGACGCACTCAAGATACTCTTTGACACCTTTGATATCACAAAGCAGGAATACATCATGTATGCCGAGTCGGATATTGAGGGCGTGTTTAAGACGTTAGGCCCCGGCATCGCGATGCCACTTGGGCTTTACCGTGACCGCATAATGATGAGGGCGGCAAGAATCCCGCTTCAGCAGATTCTTGAAAAGGCCGATTTCTACGGATTTACATTTAAGGTAAATGAAAATGTACTTGTTCCAAGACCTGACACTGAGGTTCTTGTTGAGACTGTGCTTAATGAGGAAAAGGATAGTGACAGAAGGGCTCTCCTCGATCTTTGCACGGGCTCTGGCTGCATCGGCATTTCACTTATGAAGCATGGCAATTTCGATGAGGTTACCCTTTCCGACATATCGGTTAAGGCACTTGAGGTTG
Organism: Eubacteriales bacterium; assembly: GCA_030526295.1. Classification (GTDB taxonomy): domain Bacteria; phylum Bacillota; class Clostridia; order Lachnospirales; family Lachnospiraceae; genus Avilachnospira. Next base: position 55,592 of record JAUNDA010000002.1, on the reverse strand, counting down.
CGGCACTTAATGCAGAATGGATTGTGAGTGAAAACATCGGAAATGTCCATCTTGTGGAAAGCGACATGTTCGAAAAGCTCGGAAAATTTGATGTAATTGTTTCAAATCCGCCATATATAAGGGATGACGTAATCCCGACACTTATGCCCGAGGTCAGAATGTATGACCCGAAGATTGCACTTAAGGGCGGAAGCGACGGACTTGATTTTTACCGTATCATCGCAAGGGAAGCGCACGAACATCTTAATGAGGGTGGAAGAATCTACCTCGAAATCGGCTTTGACCAGGCTGGGGATGTGGCAGGGCTTTTAAGCGAAAACGGATTTAAGAACATAAAGACAGTAAAGGATTACTGCGAAAACGACAGAGTGGTTTATGCAGATTATTGAGAGACTTGATTCAATAGTGGCTCATTACGATGAGATAATGGGGGAGTTGTCGGAACCTGGTGTTACCGACAATGCCTCTCATTTCCGTGAGCTCATGAAGGAACAGGCAAACCTTGAACCGATAGTCAAGACATATACACAGTATAAAAAGGCAAGGGCTGACGAGGAGGATGCACTCTCGATGCTTTCATCTGAAAAGGATGAGGATATGAGGGCAATGCTAAAGGAGGAGCTTGCTGCGGCCAGAAGCGAGCAGGAGAGACTCGAGGAGGAGCTTAACATTCTCCTTCTTCCAACAGACCCAAACGATGACAGAAACATCTTTATGGAGATAAGGGCAGGAGTAGGCGGTGACGAATCCGCACTTTTTGCAGGAGAGCTCTACAGGATGTACCAGAACTATGCATCGAGACAGGGCTGGAAGACAGAGCTTGCGGGCTACAATGAATCGGAGCTTGGAGGCTTTAAGGAAATAACCTTCATGATTAACGGTAAGGGAGCCTACTCAAAGCTTAAATACGAATCGGGTGTACACCGTGTACAAAGAGTTCCCGAGACTGAGTCAGGCGGAAGAATCCATACCTCGGCAGTTACGGTTGCAGTTATGCCGGAGGCTGATGAGGTTGATGTTGTAATCGATCCTAAGGACATAAGAATCGATATCACAAGGGCATCTGGTAACGGAGGACAGTGTGTTAATACAACAGACTCGACTGTGCGCCTCACACATTACCCGACAGGAATTGTCATTTACATGCAGGAGGAGAAGAGCCAGCTTCAGAACAGGCAGAAGGCCATGAAAATCCTTAGGACAAGGCTTTATGAACTGGAGCTTCAGAAAAAGCATGATGCAGAGGATGATTTAAGAAGATCGCAGATAGGTTCTGGAGACCGTTCGGAAAAGATAAGGACTTATAATTTCCCGCAGTCAAGGGTAACAGACCACAGAATCCATCTGACATTATATAAAATCGACCAGATTATTAACGGCGATCTTGACGAGCTCATTAATTCGCTGATTACGGCAGACCAGGCCGCAAAGCTTTCGAAAATGGAGTAAGGCTATGAAAAATCCAATAGTAAGCATATGCTGTCTTGCATACAATCATGCCCCGTACATAAGGGAGGCCCTTGAGTCGTTTCTTAAGCAGAGGGATGTTCCGTTTGAAATCATCATCCACGATGACTGCAGTACCGACGGAACAACAGAAATCCTAAGGGAGTACGAGGCAAAATATCCGAATACCGTAAAGGTAATGTACGAGGAGGAAAACCAGTACTCAAAGGGAATTACAAATATCTCGGGAGTATTCAATTTCCCGCGTGCAACAGGCAGGTATATTGCCTTCTGCGAGGGTGATGATTACTGGACAGACCCGTATAAGCTTAAAAAACAGGTTGAATACATGGACTTTCACCCCGAGTGCAGCATGTGCTGCCACAGTGCTGAGGTAAAGAGTGAGGATGACAGCTACAAGAGCTATGATTTCATAAGACCCTATGAGGGAAACAGAATCCTCACACCTAGGGAGGTCATCTCACACAACACGATAATCCCGTCGGCTTCAATGCTTTTCATTGCGGATTATGCAAAGAACCTTCCGCAGTGGTACTTTAGCTGCCCCGTTGGTGATGCACCGCTTCATCTTTTCATGCTATTAAAGGGTGAAATCTGCTACATGGACAGGCCGATGTCAGTATACAGAATGGGAAGACCCGGAAGCTGGACCGATACAATGAACGACCCGGCTGAACAGGAAAAGAAGTGGGAAAAGTATTACCGCGCAATGGTTAGGCTTTATACAAGCTTTAATGAGGATTCCGGAAACAAATACGATGATGAGGTCGATGAGGCATTAAGGCGTATCAGGTTCCATACTGACATTAACGAGGGAAAGGATGAATGCATCCTTAAGCCTGAGAATGCGATGTTCCTTGGGGAGATGCCTGAAAAGGAGGCGAAGCTACTTAAGCTTCGTGCCAAATCACCTAAGGTTTACAGGTTTTTGCAGAGCACTTACAAAGTGCTTACGAAAAAGAAATAAATGTTTATTTACTAACAATTTGTGGTACACTAATGTGGCACAGATTTGGATTAAAGGAGTTTATGAATTGATGAGAAAATTCATTTATGGAATTTTGACACTTGCAGTTACGCTCTCGCTTGTGTTTGCGGGAACTGCGTTTGCAGATCCGGGAGACCCAATTGGCCCGGGCTCGGGCAATCCCGCTTCGGGAGCTTCAATGCAGTCTGGAATTCTCGGAAGCAATACAGCATATAACGGAAGCACATCATATGAGCAGGGAAGGGTTGTCGTAGATGAGATTCTCGGAGTAACGCCTGACCTTCACGTTCAGTTCAAGACAGGCGATGGTAACCTTACAAACGGCTTCACCACAACGATGGACTGGTTTGATTCACCGCTTGATGGCTTCAGCGGTCTTCAGGCAAGACTCGAGTATACAATCGGCGATGTTTATTACCGCGTTCGCACAGAGGAGCATGGCTGGACCAGATGGGCAATGAACTCAATGGATACAGACTGGTTTAATGATGCGGCAAAGGTTACAGCAGTTCAGATCAGGACTAAGGGACATGTAAGAAACCTTTATGATGTTTATTACAGGGTAAAGCTTAACGACGGAACAGTTCTTGACTGGGCTCACGACGGACAGACAGCAGGCACAATTGGCACAGGACTTTACATCCAGTCAATGCAGGTTAAGTTCTGGAAGCATGACCTTAATTTCTATGAGCCGACAGCCAACCACCTTAAGGCAGCAGCCTATGAGGGTATCGTTTTCAACGGTGATGGAACAGTTGGTTATTCAACAGCAGATGGCTCTGCATACACAGGCTGGGCTTATGATACCTACAACAACAAATACTATTTTGTTGATTCAGCAGCTGTTAAGGACTGGCAGTACATTGACGGCTATAAGTATTATTTCGACGAGTCATATAAGGTTGTCACAGACCTTGAGCCGGTAATCGGTCTCACAGGCGACTACATCATGAAGGTCAACAAGACAATGAAGACCATGACAATCTACACAAGTGACGGAGCAAACGGATACATTATTCCATATAAGGTATTCCTTTGCACAATCGGTTCAGCAACACCGATAGGTGAGTTTAAGACATACGAGCCGCACAGATGGAAGTTCATGCATGACAACATCTATGTACAGTATCTTTTAAGATATAAGGAGAAGGGCTTCTGCATCCACTCCATCATCTACTATCCTGAGGCAGGCTCATACCACTTAAGGGCAAACAGCTACAACGAGCTCGGAAAGAACCAGTCAGACGGATGCATCAGACTTAAGACAGATGACTGTCTCTGGGTTTACACAAACTTCGGTGTTGGAAGAAAGGTTGTCATCTACGAGAATGAATGGGTAATGGGACCATTCGACAGACCATGCATCGAGCAGGCAATCCCGATTACACAGAACTGGGATCCGACAGACCCTGTTGTACAGGCTGACATCGCAAACATGACAGGCCCGTTCACAGACGGTGTAAAGACTGTTGCATATAAGGACGAGTATCTCAACCTTCTTTCAAGATACCCGGCTGATATGTCAAATGAGGTTATCGGCGATATCCTTGCAGCAGAGGGCGGCGCTGCACAGGCAGAGACAGCAGCACAGGAGACAGTGGCTGAAACAACGGCGGCAGAATAAAAACATATAAACTGGATTTTCAGAGGCTATCGTAATGATGGCCTCTGTTTTTCTTGACAAAACATTAAACAGAAACTATACCCTTAAAGGAACATTGCTAATAAGGAAGATGAATTTATCAGGCGTTTTAAAAAGGAGTTGAAAGAGGAAAAATGTTCGACAAACTCATAAAGAATGCATTTGTTGTTGATGGTTCCGGTGAGCCGGAATACAGGGGAGACATCGCAATAAAGGACGGCAAAATTATTGTAAATCCAGAAAACTCTGATAATGAAGCCTGTGCGAATGAGGTGATAGATGCGACGGGCCTTGTTTTATGCCCTGGCTTTATTGATGCCCACTGTCATGAGGATGAGACACTCGGTAATTACGCTTCCAGTCTCAGCAAGGTATCCCAGGGAATTACAACGGTTTGTGCCGGTCATTGCGGCGAATCTGTTTTCCCGATTTCAACCAATCCAAAAAATGCAGAGCTTTTCAGGCAGAACAGAGGAGGATTTTTAGCCGCCCCTGACTGTGGATACAAGGAAGAAATCAACGGTTTTACCTCCTTTGAAAAATACCTCGAGTATGCTTCAAAAAGAAATGTCCCGCTTAACTATACAATGTTTACAGGACATATCCCACTTCGTATAGCAACGATGGGGTTTGAGAACCGTAGGCCCACTGAAAAAGAACTTGATGAAATGAAGGCGCTTCTTCGCGAAACGCTTGAGCATGGTTCAAGGGGATTAAGCATCGGACTTATCTATTCACCGAGCTGTTACAGCGAAAAGGAGGAGCTCATAGAGCTTTGCAGGGTTGTCGCAGAGTATCAAGGCTTCCTTGCGGTGCATCTTAGAAATGAAGCCGGTGACTTTGAAAACTCAATGCAGGAGGCAATCGACATTGCAAGGGCTGCAGGCTGTGCACTTAATCTTTCACACCACAAGGCATGTGGAAAGGAAAACTGGGGCAAAACAAAAAAGACGCTTCAGATGATTAAGGATGCAAAGGCAGAGGGCATGGAGATTTACACTGATGTATATCCATATCTTGCAACAGGAAACTACCTCAATATCTGCCTGCCTAAGGAATTCTTTGCAGAGGGACCTGAAAGAGCTGCAAAGAAGCTAAAAGACCCCGAGGTAAGGGCACAGATGAAGGAGGCAATTCTTTCAAATCCAGAGGGAAGGTACCGTAACTGCGGAGGCTTTGAAAACATCACAATCTGCTCTGCTCCGTTTACACCGGAGGCTATGGGAAGAACCGTAGCCGCGTATGCGGCTTCCCTTGGTAAGGATGAATTCGAAACATATTTCGATCTTTGTGTGGCAAACGGTGATGCTGCACAGGCGGCATATCTTGCCATGTGTGACGAGGACCTAGAAAGGTGCCTTCTCGATGAGAACGCAGTCATCTGCACCGATTCCTATGACATCAGTGAATCGAACACTGTTCATCCGCGTGCATTTGGTTCATTCCCGCTTTGTCTTGGTAAATATGTGAGGGAGAAGAAGCTTATGAGCCTTGAGGCGATGATTCACAGGATGAGCGGCAGAACGGCTCAGTTCCTTCACCTGGGCAACAAGGGACTTATCAGGAACGGCTATGATGCAGACCTCGTGCTTTTTAATCCGGATACTGTAAATGCAACATCTGATTTCAGTAACACGAGAAGCTTAAGTGAAGGCATTGAAAAGGTATTTGTTGCAGGACATGTTGTTTATGAGAATAAGGACCTTACCGGTAATTACCCCGGTAGATTCCTGCCGTTTAAAGCTTAAACGTAAATAACAAAAAAGTGTCATAATAATCAATTTAATAAAATAATACCCTTAAGAGAACCATCACCTAATCAATTCAGGGATGGTTCTTCTTTTGTCATTTTGTATGTATTTAATATTATAGATTATTAATAACAGGTTATTCCATATATGTAAAAGAAATCAAATTAATCAAATTTTGAGAAATCGGGAGCTAGGATGCCTATTTAATTGACATCGTAGCAGATTGATGTATAGTATTGAAATGTGAGAGCAAATATAAACTAAATATATATAATTGAGAACAAATATAAATCATTTCGGAGCAATTGCTTCAAAAAAAGGAGTAAACGTATGGACAGCATAGATAGGAAGATACTTGAGCTTCTGGCGGAGGATTCCGGAAGGTCTGCGGCGGATATGAGTGAGGAAGTGAGACTCTCGGTTCCTGCCATAAACAAGCGAATATCAAAGATGAAGGAAACGGGAATCATCAAAAAGCAGACAGTTATCCTTGACGGAGAGAGTGTGGGGAAGCCGGTGATGGCCTTTGTGATGATTGAACTCGGCGATTTTGGAAAGAGCGACAGGCTTTTAAAAATGCTTAGTGAGGACAGGGATGTTCTCGAGTGCTATGCGGTAACAGGCGAGTTTGATTACATCCTGAAAATATGTGCCTCGGGAATAGACAGCCTTGAAACAAAGCTTCTTGAAATGAAGAAGGAATGTGTTGTTAAAAGCCATACGATACTATGCCTGCGTGAATATAAATTTGAGGCAACGCCTATACCTGACGAAGCAAAGTAATCAAATGATTTTTGAATACTAATAAAGCACCACATATGTGTTTAACACAAATAAGCAAACAGAAGCAAATAGAAGAAATAAAGACAAACGTGGTGTATAAGGGAGGAAAACATGAAACCACTTGCAACATGCGAAAAATATGTAACGAATTCACCTATCAGAAAGCTTTTCAATATGGCAGCAGGACTTGACGATGTAATACCGTTTACAGTCGGCGAGCCGGATTTCAGTACACCTGATTACATTGTAAAGGCTGCAGTTAAGAGTCTTGAGGATGGAAGTGCACACCACTATCCGCCTAATGCGGGAATAAACGCACTTAGGGATGCTGTATCAAGGGAAACAGAGAAAACACACGGCTTTAAGCTTAAAAAAATCGAAAATGCGATGATCACATGCGGCGGCATGGAGGCACTTTCACTTGCCTTCCATGTACTCGTTGACCCGGGCGATGAGGTAATTGTCGGTGACCCGTCATATTGCAACTATACAAGGATGATAGCCATCCAGCATGCAGTTCCCGTGTTTGTTCCATGCTATGCAAAGGATGATTTTGCATTTGACCTTGAGTCCTTTAAAAAGGCCATCACTCCAAAGACAAAGGCTGTTATCATCAATAGCCCGGCAAATCCGACAGGAGGAATTGCAGGAAAAAAGGCACTTGAGGAGATTGCTAAGCTCTGTGTAGAGCATGACCTCTATGTATTCTCTGACGAGGTTTACAACAGCCTTGTCTATGACGGAAACGAGGCAGTGTCAATTGCCACCTTCCCTGGAATGCAGGAAAGAACTGTTGTCATCAATTCCTTCTCGAAGAAGTATGCAATGTGCGGCTGGAGAGTAGGCTATGCAATTGCAAGGGAGGACATAGTCGATGCAATGAGCCGTTTCCAGGAGAATATCGCATCAGGTGTAAATGCGGCAGCGCAGTATGCTGCAGTGGAGGCTCTTACAGGTCCGCAGGATGACTTTAAGGAGATGCTCAGACAATATACCGTCAGAAGAAATCTCGTTGTCGAGGAATTCAATAAGATCCCGGGACTAAAGTGCTTTGCACCGCAGGGAACCTTCTATGCATTTATCGATGTATCGGGAACAGGAATGGACGGAAACGAGTTCGCAGAGGACCTTCTTAAGAAGCAGCATGTGATCGTAGTGCCAGGAGATACCTTCGGCACGGAGGGAAAGAAATACGTGAGACTTGTCTTTGCGACAAGTGAGGAAAGAATCCGAGAGGGCATAAGAAGAATCGGCCTCTATATGGCAGACAGGATGGCTTAAGGACAGGAGCATTCTAATGACAAATTATTTGTTAACGAAGGTCGATAATGAATGATTTATTGGTTGCAGTCAGTCAGCTACATGGTAAGAAACAACCATAAGTGTCATGTCATCACAATCAATAAAATGGTGGAATGGCATAAAAAATAGTTGTATAATGTTAAACTGATTGCAGATGGTCTTAAGAGACTAATGTAGTATGAAAAAACGAAAAACATAAATTTTATTAAGCTCATTTGGGAGGAATGTATTATGGGCAGAGTAAAAATCGGTTGGGCTGAAGAATCCATTACACCGGATAAGAAAATCTCACTTGTAGGTCAGTTTGCAGAGAGAATTTCTGAGTATGTTGAGAAGCCGCTTACATGTACGGCAATGGCTGTTGAGTGTGACGATGACCAGTTCATCATCATCTCATGTGACCTCGGAAGCGTTTCATATCTTATGTGTACAATGGTAAGGGAGGCAATTGCAAAGAAGTGCCCAGAAATTGACACAGAGAAGGTTATCCTCAATGCAATCCATACACATACAGGCTATGGACTTGGCGGCGGACACAGAATTTCAATTGACAACGGCGGATTTAAGGGAATGGCAGAGCTCATGGAGCAGTTCTTAAAGCCGGGACAGAAGTATGTTGAGGCAGTAAACACAAAGAGCCCTGACCTTGCAACAATGGAAGAGCTTCGTCCTTTCTTTGTAGAGAGGGCTTCAAAGGCAGCCATCGACGCATGGAACAGCCGTGAGGAGGCAGGCTTTGCAAATGCATTTGACAGAGCGGCTATCGGTATGTGCCGCCGTGTTGCATATTCAGATGACACAGCACAGATGTGGGGTGATGCAAATACTGCAGTATTTACAGAGCTTGAGGGCGGAAATGACTCAGGTGTTGAGCTTATGTACTGCTTTGGCAAGGATGACAAGCTTAAGGGTATCGTAGTAAACCTTGCATGTCCTGCACAGTGTGTACAGCACAGACTTTTCGTATCTCCGGATTTCTGGGGTGAGACAAAGAAGCTTCTTCGTGAGCGCTTTGGAGAGGATATCTTTATGCTTCCGCTTTGCTCGGCAGCAGGAGACCAGTGTCCAGTTGACCTTGTAAGATGGGTTAACCCGGATACAGACGTACATGATCCTAACCTCATCCGTAACAACCCGCCTGTTCGTAAGGCAGACCCGTCAATGTTTGACCTTGCAGGAATGAAGAAGGCAGGAAAGAGAGTTGCAAATGCTGTATTCGATGCATGGGATGACGGCATCGGAGAGCTTCAGAAGGAAATCAAGTTTGAGCACCATGTTCACAACATGCAGCTTCCTTTAAGAAGGGCAACACTTACAGAGTATAATGATGCCATGAAGGCTATTAAGGATTTCTGTGCCCAGCAGGAGGGTGACATCAACTATGTTGATCTTGCTAACCTTCAGAGATATATCGGAATCATCAAGAGATTCGGTATTCAGGAAAAGATTGAGTGCATTGACACAGAGGTTCATATCATCCGTATGGGTTCAATTGCAATCGCTACAAACCCATTCGAGCTTTTCCTTGACTTCGGTAACCAGATTAAGGCACGTGCTTACCCAGAGCAGACATTCCTTATCCAGCTCTGCTGTGGTTCTGAGGGATATCTTCCGACAGAAAAGGCTGAGAGACACGGCCACTATTCTGCATTCATCGGCTCAGGCCAGGTTGGCCACGAGGGCGGAGACCTTCTTGTTCGTGAGACACTTAAGGACATCAACAAGCTCTTTGAGAACGATTACAAGGTATACGAGTACAAGGAGTGATTTGATTAAATGGTACTGCCTTATGCCAATTGGGGGCAATAAGTAAATGCCACAAATAAATATCATCATTTAAATTTCTACTGCCGTTTGGTGTTTTTCCATGCGGCAGTTTTTTAATCCCGAATGAAGATAATGCTGTAAGACAGATTTGTCAGAGAGACCTCGCGCAACCAAGCTTTGCTTAAGCGCGAACGGTCCTCTGACAAATCTGCCAAGTGTTAAAGCAGTTTATTTTCCTTACACTGATTCTTAAGAGAATTGTATAAAGAGGCACCTCTTTGCTTATTTGCAAGAATTACCACTTCGTGATAAAATATCCGCTATGAATATATTACTGACATCCAGCGGTCGAAGGACCTATCTGGTAGATTTTTTTAAACAGGCACTCAATGGTGAGGGCCTGGTTGTTGCGGCTAATTCCAATATGAGCCCTGCACTGCTAAGGGCTGACAGATACGAGATAACACCTCTCATATATAGTGAGGATTACATCCCGTTTCTTCTTGATGTCTGCCGTAAATATGAGATAGGGCTTCTTGTGCCGCTTTTTGACATCGACCTTCCGGTGCTTGCACGTCACAGGAAAGAGTTTACCGATATCGGTGTGGTACTGGCTGTCAGTGATGAGGATTGTATCGCAGCATGTAATGACAAGTTTGCCATGTTCCATAAGCTGTGGAAGGCTGGAATCAGATGCCCTGAGACTACACTCAGTGTTGATGATGCACTTTTAAAGATTGATACCTTCATAATGCAGTACCCGGTTATCGTAAAGCCACGTTTTGGAATGGGGTCGCTCGGACTCTTTAACGCAGAGGATAAGGCTGAGCTTAAGGTAATGTATAAAAAGTGCGAGAGAGCCATTGCTAAGACATACCTTAAGTATGAGGCTGCAAGCTGTCCCGAGGAGGCAGTCATCATCCAGACGATGCAGGAAGGTGATGAATACGGCCTTGATGTAATAAATGATTTTAACGGACGCTATCAGACGACCATAGTAAGAAAAAAGGCTGCAATGAGGGCAGGCGAGACTGATGAGGCGGTAGTCCTTACAAGGGATGATGACGAGTATCAGATTCTCACGAAGCTTGGAGAGCAGATTTCAGCGGCATTTGGCCACCGCGGAAACATGGATGTAGATGTCATAATGGGAGAAAATAGACTTCCATATGTGATAGACATGAATGCGAGGTTTGGAGGCGGATATCCGTTCTCACACATGGCGGGAATAAACCTGCCGAAGGCCTACATCGAATGGGCAAAGGGAAATACCGTTAACGAATGGAAGGTAAAGAAGATACATGCCTTTAAGGACATGGATATAAGGATATATGAGTGATGTACTGATAATAATTCCCGCATATAATGAGGCGCAGAGCATAGAGAGGGTGGTTGATGAGCTTATTGAGAGCTACCCCCAGTATGACTATGTCGTTGTGACCGACGGACCGACGGACGGAACCGATGAGATATGCAGGAGAAGGGGCTACAACACCGTATTTCTTCCAAGGAACATGGGCCTTACAAAGTGCTTTAAAAACGGAATGTCATACGCACTTGAAAAGGGCTACAAATATGCGGTCCAGTTTGACGGCGACGGCCAGCACAGGCCCGAGTATATCGAGCCAATGGAGAAGAAAGCAAATGAGGGCTATGACATTGTCCAGGGTTCGAGGTTCCTAGGTGACAAGGATGCAAGGATGGGTGTCGCAAGGGCACTTGGAGCAATGCTTATTAAGCGTGCCATCTACAAAAAGACAGGTGTCAGGATGACAGATCCGACCTGCGGAATGAGAATGTATGGCCGGACAATGATAGATGATTTTGTGAATAAGGAGGATATTTCCCCTGAGCCTGATACAATTGCAAAGCTCATTAAGGGCGGTGCAAGGTTTGCAGAGGTTCCAGTGAAGGTTGTTGAGAGAACAACAGGAGAGTCATATCTCAATTTCACAAATGCGATTAAGTACATGAAGCGTATCCTTTCGGCGATACGCCGCGTTTAAGGAAGAAGGACCCGGTGATGAATGAAGGTTCACTGAAAAAAGACTTTTTCTGGAATACCGCGGGTGCGCTTAGCGTGGCACTTTCCTCATTTGTGCTGGCATTTGTTTCAATGAGATTCCTAGGCCCGCAGGACGGCGGTGTTTTCTCATTCGGCTTTTCGACGCTTGGCCAGCAGATCTTTACGATTGCATACTTTGGAATAAGGCCGATGCACATCACGGATATCGGAGGATATTCATTCGAGGATTACCACGGTGCAAGGATAAAGACATGTCTTCTGGCTTTTATCGTGGCAGCCGTTTGGCTTATTATCCTCATTGCAACAGGCTCCTACAGCTTCTATAAGGGCTTATGTATCATGATGCTTGCCCTCTATAAGATAGCTGACGGCTATGCAGATGTTTGGGAGTGTGAGCTCCAGAGAATAGGATTTTTATATAAGGCAGGCAAGGAACTTTTCATTAGAACAGTTCTTGCGGTTCTCATATATACGGCTGTATGCGTTGCTACGGGAAGCCTCATTTATTCCTGCGTGGCTGCCGTGATTATGCAGTATGGCGTAATAGCTTTGTTTAGCCGTACCTTTGCAGGAAGCATTAAGGAAAGCAAGGAGGCCCTGTCGGAGGCTGGCGGTGGAAAGCTTGATGGAGATGGGGAAAATGCTGCGGCGAAGGCGGCTACTTTGAAGGCGGCTGCTGTGAAGACTTCTACCGAGAAAACAGCTGCTGTGACCGGTAAAGCCGTATCCGGAAGGCAAAGGGAGCTAATAAGGGATGCGGGATTTCTATTTATAAGCGTATTCCTCGACTTCTATGTTTTCTCGAGTGCAAAGTATGCGGTTGACCTTAAGCTTGGGGATTCAATGAGCGGCATATTCAACATGCTCTTTATGCCGACAAGCATCATTTACCTTATGGCAAATTTCGTGATGAAGCCGTTTATGTCAAGAATGGCAATGCTTCTTAATGACGGTGACACGGAGGGATTTAAGGCTACAAGAAGAAAGCTTGCAATTGGAATCCTGGGACTTACCGCCATTTGTGTGGCAGCATGCCTCATCCTTGGAAGATGGGCACTTGGTATTATTGAATTACTTACAGGTGATGCCTATGCCGGCAAGTTTACTGCAAACTTAGATGTATTTACGGTGATTATCGCAGGCGGCGGAATATATGCACTTGCATGTCTTTATTATTACTGCCTTGTGATGATGAAGAAGCAAAAGGCTGTATTTATGGTTTATGCCGTTGTGGCAGTACTTGCACTCATAGTGTCAGGTCCTGCAGTCGGTTACCTCGGACTTATGGGAGCAGCGGCAGCATATCTTTTCCTTATGGCGATGCTTCTTATCGGCTTCAAGGTTTTACAGAAGTGATTTAAATTAAATGAATGATTTTAATTATGACATCATAATACCCGTTTACAACCCCGGTGAAAAGTTTCGGGAGGTTATTGAGATGCTTAAGAAGCAGACGATTCTCCCAAACCGTGTAATCATCATGGAAACGGTTGAAAATGAGTCAAAAGTAGATATTAATTGGGATATAGTCGAAAAACATTTAGTTAATGTCAAAGATTTCGACCACGCAGGAACAAGAAGACGGGCTGTTACATATTCTAAGGCCGACTATTTCCTCATGATGACACAGGATGCAATCCCAGGGGATGAGCATCTTGCAGAGGAACTTCTTAATAAGTTTAACGAGAATACCGCGATGTGCTATGCACGCCAGACCTCTGATGGTAAGGATAAGATAGAGGAGCTTACAAGAAGCTTTAACTATCCGGACAAGACAATTACAAAGACAATAGATGATTTACCGGTTCTTGGAATTAAGACATACTTTGCATCAGATGTATGCTGCATGTACAGGCGTGAGATTTATGACAGGGTAGGGGGCTTTGTAGAGAGGGCTGTTTTCAACGAGGACATGCTCATGTCGGCTTCATGCATGAAGGCTGGCTACAGCGTTGTTTATTCGGCAGAGGCAGTCGTAATACATTCGCATAAGCTTAAGCTCATGGACCAGCTTCACCGTAATTTCGATAACGGTGCAAGCCAGGCAGAGCATCCAGAGGTATTCGCAGGGATAAAAAGTGAAGGCGAGGGAATGAAGCTTGTAAAGACACTTATCGTGGGACTCATGAACATGGGCTACGAGCATCTGATTCCTGTTGTAATATTTTCCTCGGCATTTAAGCTTATTGGCTTTAAGCTTGGACAAAACTACAAGAGGCTTCCAAGGGGAATTGTAAGGAGGCTTGCACTCAATAAAAGATATTTTGAGTAGGTTAAAAATGGCTTTACTTATGTGGGCGCTTTTATAGAGCGCGGACAGGAAGAATAAAGCCGGCACTTAAAAAGGTACTAAGGCAATACTCCCTTAATGGTAAATTTGGGGTTTGCCAGTATATAGATAAAACATGTTTTTTAAATGAAAGGAGAAAATGCCCTTTATGGACAGCGACAGTCGATCGTATTGGATTATAACGATAGTATTACTCGCAATGGCAGCAATTTTTGCAATTACCGAAACAGCAATTTCATCGGTATCAAAGACACGCATCAAGGTTGATGCGGACAGGGGAGACCGCAGAGCCGAAAAGGCCCTCATGGTCCTCGAAAACTTTGAGGATGCAATAACAACACTTCTCATCTGCACAAACATTGTGCATATTCTCATGGCCTCAATTGTTACCGTGGCGGTAACAAAGCTTTGGGGACTCAGCGCAGTATCGATAAGCACGATTGTCACGACAATCGTTGTATTCTTCGCGGGAGAAATGCTTCCAAAGAGCATCGCAAAGAAAAAGCCCGAGCAGTTTACGCTTGCTTTTTCAGGCATGCTCTCCGTGCTCATGAAGATTTTTAAGCCTCTTTCACATGCATTAAGCGTGATAGGCTGCTTTGTCTCGGAGCACATCAAGGGAGAACCTGAGCTTACCGTTACAGAGGATGAACTCTATGACATTATCGAGGATATGTCTGAGGAGGGAACAATTGACGAACAGCAGGCAGACCTTCTTAGCTCGGCACTTGATTTTTCAAAGACAACGGCAGGAAGCATCATGACACCTATTGAAAGCGTAAGCGCAATAGACATAGAAAGGTCTCCCGAGGACATTCTGGACTATGTGCAGAGCCAGAACCATTCGAGACTCCCTGTATTTAAGGGCAATAAGGATAATATCGTAGGCATGCTTCACATAAGGAAGTTTATGAAGGCATGGCTAAAACAGAAAAAGGCACCTGATATCCTGCCTATTCTCGACAGGGTTTATTTTACCAGCACTGAAGCTGAAATAGACAACCTGTTAAAGAGAATGAGTGAAAAGAAGGTGACGATGGCGGTTGTAAGGGACTCAAGGAGAAGAACACTCGGTATCGTTACCGTAGAGGATATTCTCGAGGAGCTCGTTGGCGAGATCTACGATGAGGAGGATGTATGACACTGATTTTTGTTATTATCGGAATTATCGTATGTATCGCACTCAGTGCGTTTTTCTCGGCCTCCGAGATGAGCATGAATGGAATAAGCGAGCTCAGAATGGAATCACTTCTTGAAAAGGGTGAAAAGAGGGCCGCAAAGGCACTTAACCTCATAAGGAATTTTGATGACACGCTTTCCACAATCCTGATTGGAAATAACCTTGTAAATATCGCATCATCATCGCTTACCTCGGTAATGATAATCCTTGTTACCGGCTCGGATAAGCTTACATGGGTTGGAACACTGGTCATCACGGTGCTTATCATCATATGCGGAGAGACAATTCCAAAGATTACCGCAAAGAAAAATGCAAACCGTTTTGCACTTACGGTATCGGGAATACTGAGCCTTTTAAAGGTGGTGCTTTATCCGCTTGTATGGCTTTCATCAAGACTCGTACATCTCATTACAGACAGAATAAGGACTGAAAAGAGTGAGTCTGAAGAGGAGGAGGCTGTTGAGGAGTTTTCAAGCATCATAGAAACGGCTGAGGATGAGGGCGTTCTCGATGAGGACAGGTCCGAGCTTGTGCAGAATGCACTCGATTTTGCGGATATCAGCGCGCAGGAGTGCATGACAAGCCGCGTTGACATGGAGGCAATTGACATCGACGATCCGATGGAGGAAATCATCGGCTTTGTTGAGAAAACAGCCTTTACAAGAATCCCGGTTTATGAGGATTCAATCGACAACATAATAGGAATCATCCACCTCAATAAGCTTTTGAAGCTTTTATCTGATGGAAAGCAGATCGATAAGTCTGACCTCAGGGCACAGCTTCTTAAGCCTTGCTATGTATATAAGACAATGCCGCTCCCTGTTGTTCTTAAGAGAATGAGGGAGGCAAACCAGCACCTTGCAATTGTTACCGATGAGTATTCGGGAACAGAGGGTATCATCACACTTGAGGATGTCCTTGAGGAGATTGTGGGTGAAATCTGGGACGAGACCGATACGGTTGAGATGGAAATGGTAAAGATTGGCGACAACCAGTTTATCATAGATGGTGACATGCCTATCGGTGATTTCCTTGAGGAGTTCGGACTCGATGAGGATGATTTTGATTTTGACTCGGAAACAGTCGGGGGCTGGGCTATCGAGTTTCTTGAGAACTTCCCGAGAAAGGGAGACCTTTTTGACTACGAAAGCCTCCATGTTGAGGTTCTCGGAGTGGACGGCCTGAGAGTTGAAAATGTGGCTGTCACAAAGGATGAAGACAAAGAGGATGAAGAGGATTCGTGAGAAGATATCTTTCGTTAAATGAAGCCTTGGAAATCGAGGGGATTGTAAGGGCTTCAAATGATAAAGACAATACAACATATGACATACCGCTTGATGCGGACTACTGGTTTCTTAAAAGAAGAGGTGGCAGAATCATTGGGTTTCTCGCTGTCTTTGTGATGGGGGATACCTATAAGGGAAATCCCGTTGATGAGCTGCTTCTCTTTACTGACCCCGAGGAAAGGGGAAGGGGCATAGGAAGTGAGCTTCTTTCAAGGTACTTTAAGTATAAGCCCGTAACGGTCCGCTTTTCCGCATATGGTTCAGAGTGCTCAGAGGCATTTTTTAAAAAGCTTAATGCCGTTCATGTCTATGACGAGCTTTATATGGAGCTTTTGCTTGGAGAGCTTTCGGAGGCTAGCGATAGTAAAGAGGCAAAGGCTCATGACGGAATGCCAGGGGATAATGGTACAGTAGACAGAGCTATGAAAAAGGGAAAAGAGGGCACCTTGGAAAAGGCAGAGGAGAGCAATGATGACAATGTCCGTATATCTGTTACCGAGGAGGGTGACAGGATATATGAAAATGGTCACTCTGAGCTAAGTCTAAGGCTACTCGATGAAGAGACTGCCTATATTTATAACGTAAGGACAGACGAATCATATCTTAGAAGGGGAAGTGCAAAAGGACTTCTTAAAAATGCACTTAACGGACTAAGGAATGAGGGAGCCGTTAAGGTACTCCTTCAGGTAAGCTCGGAGAATGTTCCGGCGTTTAAGCTTTATGAGGGACTTGGGTTTAAGACCTCATGTGCCCTTTCACAGTGGTATCTAACTTAAGAAGATGGCAGAGAAAAAGAAAAAATATTCTTATATTAAATATCCGCACTCACGAAACGGAAAAATTAGCATCATAACGGGAAGCATTGCATTTCTCGTTACATGCACGGTGCTTGTTTTTGCAATTGTTACCGATGGCAATGCGGGAAGCTTTATGTCGGCACTTGGCTTTACGGCATTTATCCTGAGCCTTATCGGCACATGGGTGGGACTTCTTGCAATGGGTGAAAAGGAGACGAACCACCTTTTTGCATATATCGGAGGCGGAATCAGTTTACTTGTATTTATTGCTTGGGTATTAATGATCTTATGAAAAACGAGTTTTTTGATATTTATAGGGAAAGAGTAAGGGAATATGATGGCAGCAGGCTCTTTGATTTAGACAAAGCCTATTTTGACGACCTCTTTTCTCTTTTAGGGACGATCCTCTCGGAAAAGGAAAAGAGGACATATGAGCCAGATGTAAACGCAGAGCTTTATAAGGCTGTTGAGAATTATTCTGAGAACTTTCTTAACCCGGACAGGGCCGGAGCACTTCTATCGATGTGGTTTAATGAGGTACAGGGACTCGCACAGTATGTCTATTTTGATGACAGGGACGAGCTTTTCTGCGCAGTGCTTGAGACAAGCATAAGACTTCTCTGCGCCTTTGAGGCAGGCTTCGAGGAGGGAATAAGACCTACAGAGGATGAGTTAAAGGACATTATCTACAGCTATTTGAACGATTATGCAGAGCTTTTCATGACGCTTTGCATGCATGACCAGTATGCTGCAACAGATAATTTTATTAAGAAAATCGTTACGGATGCAGACCTTTGTGATACATCATATCTTTATAGATACGGCCTTTTCGTTGGTGAGGAGGAACTTGAGACAGCAAGTGCTTTTAATAAGCTTACGGATGAGGAAGCTGACAGGATGGCCGCAACATATGTAAACGGCTATATCGAGGGCTTCAGGATGACCGGAAAGGACATCACAAGGAAATCCACAGTTGTCTGCTACATGCCGCTTGGAATGGAAAAATTCATGAGAAGGGCAGTGGAGATGTTTGAGGAGAAGGGACTTAAGTGCATCTTAAGCTTCTATCCGTCACTTCTTTTTACAAAAAGGACTGAGTTTAATGTAAGACCGGGTGTATTCGGTAAGGTATCGCTTCAGTGCGAGCTTGACCACCGTGAGGATATGGCTCTTTTCTTTGGAAACAGGCTCCGCTCCAGAAAGCTTCAGGTTCTTGAGAGGGCATATGAGCAGTTTGGCGTGGAGTGCAATGCATTCTCAGGACATGCATGTGTCGAGAGGTTTGGCAGTGCCGGAAGCGATGTGAAAAGAAGCAAAAATGCACCCGCATATACCCAGAGACAGCTTAAGCTTAAGAGTGAGTACCAGCAGAGGGCAAGAATAATCGCAAATGATTACATTCCCGATGAGGAGACAAGCTTTACAATTATCAGCTGGCCGGTTCCTGCGGTAAGCGAGGGTACGGGAGCATCCTACAGTGAGATCCTAAGCGAGATCATCAGGGTCAATACACTTGACAGCACACTTTGGAGAAGCATCCAGGAAAGTCTCATAAACGTACTTGACAGGGCAAAATATGTTGAGGTAAAGGGAACAAACGGTAACGAAACAGACCTGAGAATTATGCTAAGACCCCTTAATGAGGGAGAGACAAACTTTGAAAACTGTCTTGCCGATGTAAACATACCGGTTGGAGAGGTTTTCACAAGCCCGGTGCTTAAGGGAACAACGGGCCTTCTCAATGTAAAGAGCGTTTACATTAACGGCTTCCTGTACCATGACCTTAGGATAAGGTTTGAGGATGGAATAGTAACCGAATGCGATTCTCTTGAGGGAAGTGATGCCGTTAAGAGGATGATCTTTGACAATAAGGAAAAGCTTCCGATGGGAGAGTTTGCAATCGGTACAAATACTGTTGCATATGCGGTTTCCAAAAGATACGGCATTGAAAGCAAGATGCCTGTTCTTATCGCCGAAAAGACGGGCCCTCATTTTGCGGTTGGTGACACCTGCTATTCCTATGAGGAGGAGCTTGTTACCTTTAACCCGGACGGTAAGAAAATCGTGGCAAAGGACAATGAACTCTCAAGGGATAAAAAGTACTTCCATGTTCACAGGGACATAACAATTCCATATGAGGAAATCGGTTCCCTTACAGCTATAGGAAAAGACAGGGAAGACATTATCGTAAACGGAAGATTTGTAACAAAAGGAACGGAAAAACTTAATGAAGCACTTGATTAAGGCGGGTATTGTTTCACTTCTAATACTTCTCATGCTCACTGCATGCGGTAAAAAGGAGAAGGAAACCGTAGCCGAGGAAACAACAGTAAATATAGACGAGGAATATCCAGGAACAATCGCTGTAAAGGATGCGGAGAAGAACACGGAGCTCTTTGGAGTCATGCATGCATGCGTGCTTGATGTACAGAAGGGTGACGGAGCTAATACCGTTTACACGGTTCGTGATAACCGAGACCCGGACAATGCATGGTCGGTTGATACACTCAAAATCAAATATGTTGTTCCTGATGTAAAGAAGGGCGACAACATTGTTCTTTTGTTTGAGGGCAACATGACGGATGATCCCGACAGCGTTGAATTTATCGTATTGCTTCCTGATAAGAACTACGAGATAAAGACAGTCGAGGGAAAGACAACATCAAATATGATGGGAAGTTTTTCTGTTGAAGTCGAAAAAAGTAAATCAAACGGAACTCGTACGTATGTATTCGTAAAAGATAACTGCGATATGGACAGAGAGGCGCTTAATGGTGACTCAGATGACCATGTACTGGTTGTTTATGCAGACTGCGGAGAAAAGGAGCTTTATCCGCTCAAGGTCTACAAGGTAAAGAAATGAGTAAGATGATAAAAACAATAAATGACTTCTCACCTGCCGCAATCGCGGAGTCAGGCCAGTGCTTTCGAATGACAAAAACAGGTGAGAATGAATACAGTCTCATTGCATTCGGAAAAAAACTCTCCGTGACCGAGGAGGGTGGAAACGAATTCGGATTTTCATGCACCGAGGAGGAGTTTGAGAAAATCTGGAGACATTATTTTGATCTTGATACTGATTATGAACAGTATAAAAGGATATGCCTTCCAGAAGATGAGTTCCTTAAGGAGGCGATCGAATTCGGAAACGGCATAAGAATCCTTAACCAGGATCCGTATGAGATGCTCATTTCCTTTATCATTTCACAGAGAAAATCGGTTCCTGCAATAAGGACCTCGATTGAAAGGCTTAGCAGTATGCTTGGAGAGGACGGGGCATTTCCAAATCCCGCAAGGCTTGCCCAGGCAGACACTGACATTCTTTCGTCATGTGGACTTGGATACAGGGTCGAGTATGTTAGAAACGCAGCCGAGGAGGTGGCTGCGGGAAGTCTCAATCTTAATGAACTTAATGAATATCCGACACCACTTCTTATTGAAAAGCTTATGGAATTAAAGGGAGTCGGAATAAAGGTGGCCTCATGCATCGCACTTTTTGGCTATCACAGGCTGGACACTGTTCCTGTTGATGTGTGGATGAAGAGGGTCATCGACATAAAATACGGTGGAAGCCTGCCAGAGGAGTATGAGAAATATGCGGGCGTCCTCCAGCAGTACATGTTTAATTATGCAAGACTAAGGGGAGTGAGCATTTAAGTGATAAAAGCATTTAAGAAAATCAAAAGGGTTCTGGTAGGTGCACTTGTCATCTGCATGCTTATTTCGGGTACTGCATTCGCACAGGGCTCATGGCCTGTTATGAACAGTGAAATCAAGGCTGTTACCGCCATTGTCATGGATGCTGACACGGGAACAATTCTCTGGGGCAGGGAGGTTCACTCAAAACGCTATCCGGCCTCCATCACAAAGCTTTTAACAGCACTTATCGTAATAGAGGAATGTAACCTTAACGATACCGTAACCTTTTCAAAGACGGCTGTCTCTAACCTCGAATCAGGCGCCGTGACAATCGGCTGCAAGGAGGGAGATACGCTGACTGTAAGGGAATGCCTTGAGGCACTTTTACTTAAGAGTGCAAACGAGGTGGCAAACGGCCTTGCAGAGCATGTTTCAGGAAGCATTGAGGCCTTTGCCGAAAGGATGAATGAGAGGGCAAGGGAACTTGGCTGCCTTAACTCGAATTTCAGAAACCCATCGGGACTCACAGATTCAGAGCATGTGACAACTGCATATGACATGGCACTTATCGGCGCAAGGATCATGAAGGAGCCTGTATTCCTTGAGATTGAAGCCGAGGAAACAGCCAAGATCGGGCCGACAACAGGACACCCAAACGGTATCACTGTGACAATCGGACACCAGATGATTAAAAGCGGAACCGAGTATACAGATGAGAGGGTAATCGGAGGAAAGACAGGCTTTACATCAGCGGCAGGAAACACGCTTGTAACATGTGCAACGGAGAAGGGAAGAAACCTTGTGGTTGTATGTCTTAAGGACCAGAAGCCATACCACTATACCGATACAGAGGCACTCCTTAATTTCGGATTTTTCAATTTCGAAAGAGTGATTCCCGACGGTGACGAGCTTATTAAGTCCTTAAGAATCACTGAGGAGCTTGTACTCGATAAGGCCGTAAAGGAGAATGAGGCTATTCTTAAATTTTTGGAGGACCCAAAGCTTATTCTTCCGGTTGGGGCATCAACGGATGACCTTAAGTGCGAATTCGAATATGGCAAGGGACCGGGAATCGCGCATGTTAATTTCAAATACTGCGACAGGCTTGTAGGAGAGGGAGACCTTGAAAACATCTATGAGCAGACAATCGGAATAGAGGAGACGCTCGAGACACAGAAGGAGGACAGGGTTGAGCAGAAGGCTGGCATTGACCTTGGAAGGGTTATCCTCTTTACACTGCTCGGACTAGCTGCATCTCTTATCGTTCTGGTGATTCTTTATTTTGTAAAGCGCCGAATGGATGAGAAAAAGAGAAGAGAAAGATTTAAGAGAAGAAGAGAAGAGAGACTTCGTGAAGAACGAGAATACAGAAAACTTCATAGCGAAGATTTTTAACAGGGAAACAATTGTTTACGTAATTGTCGGAGTACTGACAACACTTGTCGATTACGTTGTTTACATGCTGCTTAACGAATCGCTCAAGATGGGCGGAATGGTTGTTGAGCGCTCATCGACAATCGCACAGGCAGTTTCGTGGGCAGTTGCGGTTTTGTTTGCATATATCACAAACAAGGTTTTTGTTTTCAGGAACAGGAATTTTAAGCCCTCATACCTTGTAAGGGAGCTTGTGGCCTTTCTTGCGGCAAGAATCATATCGGGTGTCATCACACTCGTAGGACAGGGATTAATAGTGGCATGCTTTAGTTCCGTACCGTTTATAGAATACATTGCCAAGCTTATAGGCTCGGCATTCAACCTGGTTTTCAACTATGTGGCAAGTAAGCTTGTGATTTTTAAAAAAGATGAAAAACAGTAAAGAAAAAAAGTTAATGTACCTTGCAGCATTCTTCATCCCCGTTTTTGTGGTGGTGCTTATTTATGCTGCAAGCAGTGTCTGGCCGCTCGGTGAGCAGTGCTTTTTAAAGACTGACATGTATCACCAGTATGCACCGTTTATGCAGGAGCTTAGAAACAAGCTTCAGAACGGTGGCTCACTTTTCTATACATGGAATGTCGGAATGGGAGTAAATTTCACCGCAATCTATGCCTACTACCTGGCTTCACCTGTCAACTGGCTTGTCGGACTTGTGAGCAGTAAATATGTGATTGAGTTCATGATGCTTACCGTAATCGTAAAGATAGGACTCGCCAGTGTTGCCGAGACCTGGTATCTTTCGAAAAAATCAGGAAAGGCAGAGCTTTCTGCAGCAGTATTCGGAATCCTTTATGCACTTTCCGGATATGTATGCGCTTATTACTGGAACCTCATGTGGCTTGACTGCATAGTTCTTTTCCCGCTTATCATTTACGGACTCGAGGAGCTTGTAAATGAGAGGAAGATGATCCTTTACACGGTTTCACTTGGGATATGCATCTTTTCAAACTACTACATATCGATAATGATATGTGCATTCCTTGTGATATACTTTGTGATCCTAAATATCCTTAGTACACCTGGAAGTTTTAGGGTGTTTGTCGAAAGGGCGCTGAGGTTTGGAGTTACCTCGCTTGTAGCTGGCGGACTTGCAATGGTAATCCTCATTCCTGAGGTTTATGCACTTAGTCTTACAGCGGCTGCTGACTCAACCTTCCCGACAAAGTGGACTGAGTATTTTAGCATCATTGAGGTGCTTTCGAGAATGCTTCCTGCAGTAAATACAGAGCAGGGACTTAACCACTGGCCGAATATTTACTCTGGCTCGATAGTACTTCTTCTTTTCCCGCTTTATCTCATGAACAAAAAGATAAGCGTAAAGGAAAAGGCAGTATTTGTCATAACGGAGCTTTTCCTCATTGCAAGCTTCTCAATAAACGTATTCAATTACATCTGGCACGGACTTCATTATCCGAATTCGCTTCCTGCAAGGCAGAGCTTTCTCTTTGTCTTCCTGGCAATCTACATGGCCTACCGTGCATATATGGAAAGAAAGAATGTGGAGCTTAAGGATATAGGTACTGCACTTATGGTGGCGGCTATGTTTATCCTCATCTGCCAGAAGGGCTATGATACAAAGTATTACTATATCTATTCCTTCTATCTTGCCCTTTTGTTTGTGGCACTCTATGCCCTTTTCATGTACCTTGAGAAGAAGGGCAGGCTTAAGAAGACATATGCCTATGCGCTGATTCTTGCCGTTACCTGCATTGAGGTGACTGTAAACACATCGGTCACATCGCTTACAACAACCTCGAGAACGGCATATACAAAGGACAATGCGGATGTCAGGGAGCTTGTTTCTGACATTAAGGCAGAGGACCCTGGCTTTTACAGGTTTGAAAAGATTAGCCGTAAGACAAAGAATGACGGAGCATGGATGAGTTTCCCGTCTGTTTCGATGTTCTCATCGGTTGCCGATGCAAAGCTTACATCACTCTTTAAGAAGATGGGCTCGGAGGCAAGCACCAATGCATACTCGATAACGGGTGCAACACCTCTTGTTGACATGCTTTTTGGTGTAAAATATGCGCTCTTTACAGATGAACCGGCAGAGTCACAGGGCAGGGAATTTGTAAAATCAAGCGGTAATACCTACCTTTACAGGAATAAGTATGCACTTCCGCTTGGCTTCATGCTTCCCGTATCAATGTCAAAGGATGTGGCGTTTAGCAATGAAAACCCGACGCTTCTTCAAAACACACTTGCGACTGACTTAAGGGTATCGAAATTCCTCATTGAGGAGTCAGCTGGAAATCTTAATAAGGATGAATACTCACTTACAATATCACAGGACGGCGATTACTATGCCTACGTCACAAACAGCAGTGTAAAGAAGGTATCGGTTACATATCCGGCCGGACAGAAGACATATGACAATCTCGACAGAAGATATTACATTGAGCTTGGTACCCTTAAGGAGGGCGATTTCCTGAGGTTTAAGTCAGAGACCGAGGGTAAGGACATGAACATGAGGGTGTACAGGTTCGATTATGACGCACTCAAGGATGCGTATGACATCTTAAATGCACAGACACTCGAAATCACCGAGTTTAGTGATGCTAAGATAAAGGGCACGGTAACAGTTGATCCTTCGGCACTTGGCTATATAGGAGACAGTGCAATCATGTGCCTTAGCATTCCGTTTGATGAGGGCTTTACATTCATGGTTGACGGAGAAAAGGTTCAGCCGATACGAATCATCGCAGATGCCCTTACAGGTGTGAGAATCCCTGCCGGAACACATGAGATTTCGATTAACTATGTTCCTAAGGGACTTAAGCTTGGCTTAATCATTTCAGCAATTTCGCTTCTCGGACTCCTATTAATCATTTTCCTTGACCTTAGGGGAAGGAAAAAAGCAGCTGAGGAGATGCTTACGGAGCTCGAAATCAGAAAGCATGGCGATGAGGGATTCATTACAGAGCTTGATACTGATGGCAGCGGGCACCTGGAGGAGTTTGAACCGGAAGAGCTTTCTATGGATAAAGAATCCAAAGTGATTAATGCGGATAAGGCAGATAAAGCAGCTGAGACTGCTGAGGATGCTTATATGGAACCGGATTTCGTGACCGTAGAGGGGGAGGACTCCCGACAGGTAGAGGACGGGACCTGCGAGCCAGTTCAAAATGAAGAGGCTATAGAGTCTGCTGGCAATATGGACCAGACGGAAGAGACGGAAAGAAAAATCGAAACTCCTGTTTTCATAATGGGCGAGTCTTCTGATAAATAATGATAAAATCAAAAAAATACAGGCAGAAGCGTAAAAAACGCCAGAAGGACATAAACATGAAAAAAACAACAAAGGAAATCTGCATACTTGGTCTTGTGACATCGCTTGCACTTATTCTTTCGTATGTCGAGAGCATGCTTCCGTTTAACCTTGGTGTTCCGGGAGCCAAGATAGGCCTTGCAAACATGGCAATGATGTTTAGCCTCTATGTGCTTGGTACAAAGGAGGCCATGTTCATCGGAGCCCTGCGAATCGTTTTATCAGCACTTTTATTTGGTAACGGTGCGGCGCTTCTTTATTCACTTGCAGGACTCCTGCTTTCATTTATCTCGATGGTGCTTTTAAAGAAGACAGGGCTTTTCAACGAGGTGGCAGTAAGTGCGGTCGGCGGAGTAATGCATAACGTCGGACAGCTCATAATGGCAGCGTTTCTTGCCGGAACAGGTGTACTTCTCGAGCTTCCGATGCTTTTTGTGCTCGGTCTCATATGCGGTGTCGTTATCGGAATCATCTCGGGTATCCTTATCAAGAGACTTGAGAAAATTGTAAAAAGAATCTGATAAAATCATCTGTTCTTTTGTATGCAGTAGGTGTACAAACACAATATTTAGTGTTAAAATACTAAACTGAGTATTTAATGTGATGGCGTTAAATGCGTCATCACTTTTTAATTTTATATGAATAAATTCCATTAGTGGGGGATGGGACATGAAACTCGGTTTTGATAATGAAAAATACCTGAAGATACAGTCTGAAAGAATCAAGGAACGTATCGGTCATTTTGACGGCAAGCTTTATCTTGAATTCGGTGGAAAGCTTTTTGACGACTTCCATGCGTCAAGGGTACTTCCTGGATTCCAGCCTGACTCTAAGCTTCGCATGCTTTTACAGCTTAAGGACGAGGCAGAGGTTCTTATGGTAATCAATGCAGAGGACATCGAGAGAAAGAAGGTCAGGGGTGACCTTGACATCGGATATGATGAGGACGTTGTAAGACTCATCAAGCTATACAGAAAAAAGGGACTCGAGGTAAATAATGTTGTTATCACGAGGTTCCAGGCTTCACCGGCTGTTGACAGCTTTATTAAGAGACTCGAAAAAATCAAAATCAAGGTTTCAAGACATTACAAGATTGAGGGCTACCCCAACAACGTGGCATTCATCACAAGCGATAACGGCTTCGGAAAGGATGAGTTCGTTGAGACAACAAGACCTCTTGTCATCGTAACTGCTCCGGGTCCTGGAAGCGGAAAGATGGCAACATGCCTTTCACAGCTTTACAATGAGAATAAGCGCGGCGTAAAGGCCGGCTATGCAAAATTCGAGACCTTCCCTGTATGGAACCTGCCGCTTAAGCATCCGGTTAACCTTGCTTACGAGGCAGCTACAGCTGACCTTAACGACCTCAACATGATCGACCCGTATCATCTTGCCGCTTATGGTGAGACAACGGTTAATTACAACAGGGACGTTGAAATCTTCCCGGTACTCAATGCAACCTTTGAGTCAATCTACGGAAAGAGCCCGTATAAGTCGCCTACAGACATGGGTGTAAACATGGTAGGCTACTGCATCTATGATGACGATGCATGTAAGGAGGCCTCAAACCAGGAGATAATAAGAAGATACTTTAAGGCCTGCGAGGCAGTCTTCAGGGAGAAGGGCAGTGAGAAGGAAATCTACAAGATTGAACTTCTCATGCAGGAGGCAGGAATCACTCCAAACGACAGGGCGGTTGTAACCGCAACAAGGGAAAGAGCCGCAAAGGAAAAGAAGCCTGCAGCCGCAATCGAGCTTGCAGACGGCACAATCATCACAGGCGGCGGAACAAAGCTTCTCGGACCGCTTTCTGCTGCACTCCTCAATTCACTCAAGCAGCTTGCCGGAATTGAGCATGATGTAAAGGTTATTTCACCTGAGGCAATTGAGCCAATCCAGCGTCTTAAGATTGAGTACCTCGGATCTAAGAATCCGGCTCTTCATTCTGATGAGACACTTATTGCACTTTCAATGAGTGCCGCAACAAATAACAACGCAAAGCTTGCCATGGAGCAGCTTCCAAAGCTTAGGGGCTGTCAGGCACATACATCGGAAATCCTCGCACATGTGGATGTTAAGGAGGCCGGAAAGCTCGGACTCATGCTCACAAGCGAACCTATTGCCGAAAAGAAGCCATGAATTTAGAAGATAGAGAGAAGGACACAAAAAAGAATAATAAAAAAAGCCCGAAGGTATTGCTGACAGTACTCTTTTTTGTGCTTGCCGCAATCTTTATCACAAACATGGCAAGAAATGCCCTTCGCGCAAAAACCAGGCAGGAGGTAAGCTATGATACCTTCTATACAATGGTTAAGGAGGGCGAGGTAACAAAGGCGGTTGTCGGACAGACGGAGATTGAGATTTACACAAAGCTCTCGTCATCAAAGTATTCGCCTGTTGTAACCTACTATACATTAAAGATGGAGGACCCGAACCGAACGGCGTTTCTTCTCGAAAACGGTGTAGAGAGCCTGCAGAAGAAAAAGGACAGTAATTCCGTATTACTGCAGCTTCTTCTCGACAGCTTCCCATTTATCATAATCATCGGCTTTTACATCTTCCTCATGAGGAGGATGAGCGGTGGTGCCGGCGGAATAATGGGCGTTGGCAAATCAAATGCCAAGATGTATATGCAGAAGTCGACAGGAGTGACCTTCGCCGATGTTGCGGGCTGTGACGAGGCAAAGGAAAGCCTTGTTGAGATAGTGGACTTTTTGCATAACCCCGGAAAATACAGGGAAATCGGTGCAAAGCTTCCAAAGGGAGCACTTCTCGTGGGACCTCCCGGAACAGGAAAGACACTTCTTGCAAAGGCGGTTGCAGGAGAGGCAGGAGTTCCGTTTTTCTCACTCACGGGCTCTGACTTTGTAGAGATGTTTGTCGGTGTCGGTGCCTCAAGGGTAAGGGACCTTTTTAAGCAGGCAGAGCAGAATGCACCATGCATAGTTTTTATCGATGAAATCGATGCAATAGGAAAATCGAGGGAATCGAAGTTTTCAGCCGGCGGAAATGACGAAAGGGAGCAGACCTTAAACCAGCTTCTTTCGGAAATGGACGGCTTTGATCCCGCAAGGGGAATAATGGTACTTGGTGCCACAAACAGACCGGAGATTCTTGACCCCGCACTCCTTCGTGCAGGAAGGTTTGACAGAAGAATCGTAGTCGAAAAGCCCGATTTAAAGGGAAGAATGGCAATTCTTGGTGTTCATTCAAAGAATGTGAAGCTTGATGAAAGCGTCAACTTTGAGGAAATCGGCCTTGCTACAAGCGGAGCTGTCGGAGCTGACCTTGCAAACATGGTAAACGAGGCTGCAATCACGGCTGTTAAGCACGGAAGGGCAGCAGTATCCCAAAAGGACCTTTTCGAGGCAGTAGAGGTTGTGCTTGTCGGAAAGGAAAAGAAGGACAGGATCCTTTCACAGGAGGAAAGAAAAATCGTTTCCTACCATGAGGTCGGACATGCGCTTATCGCAGCCATTGAGAAGGATGCTGAGCCTGTACAGAAGATCACAATAGTTCCAAGGACAATGGGTGCGCTCGGATATGTGATGCAGGTACCCGAGGAGGAAAAATACCTCAACACAAAGAAGGAACTTGAATCAATGATAGTAACTGCCCTCGGTGGCAGGGCCGCAGAGGAACTTGTGTTTGACACGGTTACTACAGGTGCGGCAAATGACATAGAAAAGGCAACGGAGATTGCCAGAAACATGGTCACAAGATTTGGCATGAGCGAGGAATTCGGGCTCATGGCACTGGCATCGCAGCAGGACATGTACCTTTCAGGACGCACGGTGCTTAACTGTGGTGACGAGACAGCGGCTGAAATCGACAAGGTTGTCAAGCGTTTACTTGAGGAGGGTTACGCTAAGGCAAAGGATATTCTTAAGGATAACATGAAAGCACTTCATGAAATAAGTGCCTACCTGATCGAAAAGGAAACGATTACAGGTAAGGAATTCATGGATATTTTTAAGAAAACAACAGAAGGAGAGGAACCGGAAAACAATGAAGAAGAGAAGCTTTAAAAGAATAGCGGCATTGGCGGCTGTATTTGCACTCGTTTTTTCAAACCTGGCATATGCTGACAATGTGATTCTTGCCGACAGACCATATTTCGGCCAGCAGGCAGGCTCATCGCAGGCTACCCCTCAGGGCTCAACCCAGGGAATGCAGCAGGGACAGACCTACGGTCCGGGAGGTACCTCCACACAAAATAACAATCAGACAGGCCCCGGTGGAAGCATGGGCGACACATCCGCAAATGTAGGACCGGGCGGAACAAACAACCAGACAGGACCTGGCACGGGAACACAGACAAACAATAACCAGGGAATGGTTAACGGCGTCGAGTCCCAGTCAGCCGGTCAGATAAATGTTGATGAGAGAATTGAAAAGCCAACTGTTACAGGTGAGGCAGCAGTTCTCATGGACGCAAAGACAGGACAGGTGCTTTACTCAAAGAATGCAGAAAAGGCAATGTATCCTGCTTCGACAACAAAGCTTATGACAGCACTCCTTGCTGTTGAGAATCTTTCGCTCGATGATACAATCACCTTCAGTTCATCGGCAGTAAACAACCTTGAGTCAGGTGCCGTAACGGTGCAGATGGCAGCTGGCGACACGATGACTGTGAGGGATGCGCTTTATGCACTTATGGTTAAGTCGGCATGTGAGGTTGCAAACGGACTTGCAGAGAAGGTAAGTGGAAGCCAGAGCGCATTTGCAGAGGCAATGACGGCAAAGGCTAAGGCACTCGGTGCAAAGAATACAAACTTTAGGAATGCATCGGGACTTAATGACCAGAGCCACTATTCATGTGCATATGACCTTGCGCTCATCACAAGGGCTGCATTTGCAAAGGATTCAATTAAGAAGATAGCTGGAACTATAAGCTATACACTTCCTGCATCAAAGAACCGCGGAAGACTTACAATCACAACAACAAACAAGATGCTCATTTCAGGTAATGCCGAGTATCTTTCATGCGTTATCGGCGGAAAGACAGGCTATACCTCAAAGGCAGGAAACACATTGGTTGAAGTTGCTGAGATTAACGGTTATACTTTAATTGCGGTAACACTTAAGTCAACAAACAAATTTAACGATGCAAAGCTTCTTTTCGATTATGGAAACAGGCTTATAGAGGGTAATGGTTCAACAGGCTCACAGCCACAGCAGCAGGGCAAGTGGGAGCAGACAGCAGACGGCTGGAAGTATAAGAAGGCAGACGGCAAGTATGTTGTAAGCGACTGGATGGATATCGGGGAGAACGAATATTACTTCGGCTCTGACGGAATCATGGCTACAGGCTGGAGACAGTTCACAAACGGAGCATGGTACTACTTCGATGAGCAAAGCGGTGCGATGGTTCACGATAAGTGGGTATCACCTGATTCAAAGAAGTACTATTACCTTCAGTCAAATGGTGTAATGGCAACAAATACCATTATCAACGGAATTTACCGCGTTAACGCTGACGGCGTTTACGTAGAAAAGGTAGGCTGATGGCAGTAAATAACAACAGGCATAAACCGAATAACCGATTTATTAAAAAGACGCCCGGAGACGGACGTCTGCTTGCTTTGGGGGGAATAGCGATTATTCTCGTACTTATCATACTTATTTTTGCTTTTTCGATAAGAAACAGGAATGCCAAGGCAAGAATCGAGAGGGAAAGCATCGAGGAGTCAATCAGGGAGTCTGAGAGCATAAGAGCCTCCATCGAGGAATCGATAAGGGAGTCTGAGGAAGCAGAAAGAAGAGCTAAGCTCAGTGACTGTAATGACTGGGAGCTTAACGAGCTTGTAAAGAAATACTTTGAGGCTAGACAGAATGGTGACTCATCGGCGCTCTTTGAAATTTTCGGAAGAACGGATACAACACCAGACGAAACCATGAATAAAAAGCTCAGCATCCAGGCAAAGTGGATAAGAAGCTTTGACAATGTCTACGTATATACAATCCCCGGTGAGGATGAAAATTCGGTAATCGGAGTTGTAAAATATAAGATTAATTTCAGGCGTGTATCGGCTAAGGCTCCGTGCATCATGTACTTCTATGCAAAGAGGAATGAAGCGGGCAAATGGTACATGTGTGAAAACATCCTTAAGGAAACAAGGGACATGATAGAGGTTAAGTTCGAGGAATCGGGCGTAAATAACCTTATCCGTGAAAATGAGGAGGAGCTTCGCAAGCTTCTTTCACAGGATACTGACCTTGCACTAATGTATACCTCGTTTATTAACGGGGAGATTTATAACGAGCATAACCTCGACATTGACAGGGAGCAGGAGGTTAAGCTTTTCATGGATCCCGCAGATTCAATATTGATTTATAACGAGTAAAAGATGGATTTAAAAGATTTTGATTATTACCTTCCAAAGGAATTAATAGCACAGGACCCCCTTGAGGACAGAAGCTCCTCAAGGCTTCTTGTTCTTAATAAGAATAACGGAAAAACAGCACATAGGCATTTTAGGGACATCATTGAGTATCTTAATCCGGGTGACTGTCTTGTAATTAATGACACAAGGGTAATACCTGCAAGGCTTCTTGGCGTTAAGGAGGATACGGGGGCACATGCCGAGGTATTCCTTCTAAATCGTAGGGAAAATGATATCTGGGAGTGCCTTGTAAAGCCTGGAAAAAAGCTTAAGCCCGGAACTCGGGTTACCTTCGGAGACGGAACGCTAAAATGTGAGATACTTGAGGCAATGCCAGACGGAAACAGAATGGTAAAATTCTATTATGAGGGTATATTTGAAGAGGTCCTCGACAGACTTGGCGAGATGCCGCTTCCGCCTTATATCACACATAAGCTTAAGGATAAGGAACGCTACCAGACTGTTTATGCAAAGCATGAGGGAAGTGCTGCGGCCCCGACAGCAGGACTTCATTTTACAAATGAGCTTCTTTCCGAGATTGAAGCAAAGGGCGTAAGGATTGCAAGGGTTACGCTTCATGTCGGACTTGGCACCTTCAGACCCGTAAAGGTTGACAAAATCGAGGAGCACCACATGCATACAGAGGTGTATAACATCTCCAAGGAGGCAGCCGACATCGTCAATGAGACAAAGCAAAACGGCGGCAGGGTTGTGGCAGTCGGCACAACCTCGGTAAGAACCCTTGAATCGGGAGCAGTTCTCGAGGATGGTAAATATGTATTAAAGCCATGCTCATCGGAGACAGGCATTTTCATTTACCCGGGCTACGAGTGGAAGCTTGTCGATAAGCTTATTACAAACTTCCACCTTCCGGAGTCTACACTTATCATGCTCGTATCATCGCTTGCGGGCAGGGAAAATGTGCTTAATGCATATAAGGAAGCAGTTGAATTAAAGTACAGATTTTTCTCCTTTGGAGATGCAATGTTTATAACAGATGATGAGATTAAATAAATACCTTGCCGAATGCTCTGTCTGCTCAAGAAGGGAAGCTGACAGACTGATTGATGAGGGAAGGGTAACGGTAAACGGAAAAACGGCAGTTGTCGGAACACAGGTTGGACCAAGGGATACAGTCCTTGTTAACGGTAAAAAAATCGTAAAGGCCCAGCAGGTGCTTCTTGCGTACTATAAGCCAAAGGGAATCGTATCGAGCACAAAGCATAACGATAAGGCAAAGACCGTCACGGAGTGCGTTGACATCGGTACAAGGATTTATCCGATCGGAAGGCTTGACAAGGATTCTGAGGGACTTCTTCTCCTTACAAACATGGGAGAACTTGCCGAGAGGATTGCAAAGGCCGGCGACAGCCACGAAAAGGAATATATTGTCAAGGTAAAACGCGTAATAAGTGGAAGCTTTATTGACAGAATGCGAAGAGGTGTTACAATAGAACTTCCGTCGAAGGATAGGGAAAGCGAAGAGGAAACCTATCTTTACACGACAAAACCATGTAAATGTGAAAGAATAGACGACCACACCATGAGGGTCATCCTCACCGAGGGAAAGAACCGCCAGATTAGACGTATGTGCGAGGCACTCGGACAGAAGGTTATTAACCTTAAGAGGGTAAGAATCATGGACATTGAGCTCGGTGACCTTAAGCCGGGTGAGTGGCGTTATATAAGGAGAAACAGTTTATGAGAGAATTAATCATCCCTAAGGATTACGACCCAGTGCTTACTATCAGGGAGACACAGGCTGCAATTAAGTATATAAGAGATACCTTCCAGCATGAATTCGGCAAGGAAATGAAGCTTGAGAGAATCTCGGCACCGCTTTTTGTTGAAAGAAGCACAGGTCTCAATGACGACCTTAACGGTGTTGAGAGAAAGGTTTCATTTGACTTAAAGGAAAACCCGGGCAACGAGATCGAGGTTGTCCAGTCACTTGCAAAGTGGAAGAGAATGGCTCTTCACGAGTACGGCTTTGAGCCTGGCGAGGGACTTTATACAAACATGAATGCCATCAGAAGGGATGAGGACCTCGATAACCTTCATTCAGTATATGTTGACCAGTGGGACTGGGAGAGGGTTATCACAAAGGAACAGAGGACTGAGGAGTACCTTAAGGAAACAGTACGTACGATTGCAAAGGTTATAAAGCACCTTGAGCATGAGGTATGGTACAAGTATCCCCAGGCTGTTTACAAGCTTCCATATGATGTATTCTTCATCGACTCTGAGGAGCTTCGTGAGATGTATCCTGACAAGACTCCAAAGGAGAGGGAAAACCTCATCACAAGGGAGCACGGCTGCGTATTCATCATGCGTATCGGTGAGAAGCTAGGAGACGGCAAGCCGCATGACGGCAGGGCACCTGACTATGATGACTGGAACCTTAACGGAGACCTTTTATACTGGTTCGAGCCGCTTGACCGAGCAATGGAGGTAAGCTCAATGGGTATCAGGGTTTCTGAGGAAAGCCTTCACACACAGCTTGAGAAGGCAGGCATGCTTGAGAGGGAAGCACTTCCATACCATAAGGCAATTCTTGAGAAGAAGCTTCCGTATACAATAGGCGGCGGAATCGGACAGTCGAGAATCTGCATGCTTTTACTTGGAAAGGCACACGTAGGAGAGGTTCAGGCCTCATACTGGACAGATGAGATGCGTGAGCTTTGCAGGGAAAACAGAATAGAATTACTGTAAAAATAAAAGCAGTCCTTCATAAGAGGGACTGCATTATTGTCTGATAGATTGACTGGGATTTGTTTTTCCAGTTTGAAACCATTTTTTTGGCTGCGCCTTCATCGGGCAGCGGGATATCGATTGAGAGAAGGTCCTCGCGGCCTTCTTTTATTCTGAGCCTTACGATGTAATCACCGTTGTCGGGCCTGTAATAGTCTGCCGTGACACTCGTTTCCGAACGCATCTTAAGCTTGTTTGTCTTTAAGAATTCGTCCATGTCATCCTTTATGGCAGGAAGAATTTCATCAGAAAAGAACTTGAGTGTCGTACAACCGTCATCTGTAATCTCGTAGTGGGTACTGTTATTTACCTGCTTTGAGATGGTGAAGCCAGACTCCTCAAGCGAATGAAGGACATCCTGGAGAATAAACCAGGAGGTATAATCCTTACCTATAAAAAACTCACTTAACTGGGAGCTCGTAAGAGGAAAGCTTACCTGATCGAGCATATAAAGAACCATGAGTTTATATAATGTCTGTGATTCGTTTGCCATAATGATATTACTATAACACAAAATGAGGTTTTTGTGTTATTATTTAAAGCATGAAGGATAAAATCGGTCGTCTTGCCAAAGGAATAATCGATGACGAGCTTCCGGAGATAGTTTTCCGTGACAGTGAAATTAACGGAATGGTATATCCGGGACGCATAAACAGCTTTGCGACAACAATCGAAAGCACTAACGGACGCAGCTTAAAGGGCGTCTGTTATTGTGATGACTGGAGGGTGAAAATTCCCAATCCTGCTTTCCTAGGAAGAATCGCAAACATAGCCTTTACCTTCGATGCCGTTTCCCTTAAGGAGGGCGAGGTATCAAAGGGAGAGATTAAACTTGTCACAAATGCGGGGGAGTATTCAATCCCCTATTATTTCAATGTGGGAAAGCCGATTGAAAAGGCAGGGGTAAGAACCTCATTCACGTCTGATAACAGCAAATCAGAGACGGCGGAGTCTGAGCCAAAAAAGGAAAAGGACTCAAAGACCGTCGAAGCCATGAAGGAGGCAGTCCGCGAAAGGAACACACTCTGCAGCCATATTCCGAATGATGAAAACCTTCTTTTTGATGCGGCAACAATGCTCATTAAGGAGGGCGCAAAGGGTGATGTGGCCCTTGCGATTTATAAAGAGGCAATTAAGCGTGACATAAGAATCACGCATATCTTCGAAAGCTACATGGAGGCTTTTCCGGAGAACAGCACGGAAAAGATGCCGCAGGAGGTTCTTCTCTACTATTCATATGAGAGAGAGCCTGATTTAAGGACGGCAGACAAGCTCTATGCAAACATTGTAAGGTATGTTTCAAGGGACAGCGACCTCTATCTTGATTATGAGCCAAGAATCGCTGACTTTGCGATAAGGAATGCACTTAATAAGAGAATCAATTCAAACCTCGCGGTAATCTATGACAGGTTCCTCGACGTTGGAATGATTGACTCAAAGCTTGCAAGGGTGCTTCCAGATATCATTAAGACGTGTAAGATTAAAATTGACGATGACAGGGTAAAGAGCGTTCATGTAAGCTACCCCGGTCTAAAGAACATTACCGCCGTTAATGTAAAGGACGGCATGGTATATGTTCCGGTATTCAGAAAGGATGCAACAATATCCTTCTTTGATGCCTACCGTAACGAAATTGAGGTTACAAATGGCGTTTCAGTTAAACGCCTCATGGAAAGACCAGACCTTTTAAAGAGATGCTTTGAGATAGACAACTCGCATACTGTTCTTCTTTATTCAGCAGTGAGGGAAATTCTCACAAAGAGCGAGTTTAATGATACAGACAGAAAGCTTCTCATAAGTGCCCTTTCGGACCTCTCAATGGAGGACGAGCTTAAGAGCAGTGTCATAAAGACACTCTGCCGTATCGGCGGTGACGCAGCATGGATAGACGGCTGCTCGCTTAATGAGATGGATACCGATACGGGTAAGTATGCCTTTAAGGCTTATCTTGACTCGGGTAAATATGAGGAGGCATATCTCTACATAAGAAGTGCGGGACCTGATGCAATAGGACAGAGCGAACTTCAAAGACTCGTGGCATCACTTCTTTCAAAGAACATGAAGCCCGTGCAGGCAGACGGTGAACCAGACAGGTTCTTTGTAATGCTTTGCAAGAAGCTTTTCGACGAGGGTTATGGCACACCGCAGATTGTGGACCTTCTGGCACAGGTATATGAGGGAACATCGGGTGACATGTTCGATGTCTTAAGTGCCGCAGTACGAAACAGGCTGCCGGTCTATGACCTTCCGGAGCGCGCCCTCATGACTATGCTCTTTGCAAATGTCAAGGAGCATATCGACGATGTGTTCATCGCATATGCGGGCTCGGAAAATTACAAGGAAACTCTTTTAAAGGCATTTTTCGTAAGGAGAATGACCGATTACTTTGAGTTTGAGGAAAAGGGTGTAAAGGAGGAAATCTTCGAGGCTCTTGCAAGCTACGAGGGCTCAGTAAGATACCGTGAGGGACTCCCGGACATCATTCATATAGGACTCACATATTACTTCTCCACAAAGGAAGTCTTAAGCGCAAAGGAGATGGACCTTTGCCAGGCGCTTACGGACCTTCTGATTTCAAAGGGACTTATATTCAGGTATACTAAGTCACTCAGGAAAAAGATCAGAATACCGCGCGCAGTATGTGAGAGGTTCTTTGTCGAATACCACAGCATGGTAAACCATGACAGGGAATCACAGCCCGTAATGACTGCAAGGATTCTGCCTGACGAAAAGGAATTTAAGCCGGTTAACCTTAAAAGGGTTTACAGGTCAGTATATGTGGCATCGACAGTTCTCTTTATGGGAGACGAGATGCAGTACAGGATTTTTGACAGCGAGTACGGCGAGGGAGCGGCAAGCGAGGGAATCATCAGGGTTACCAAGCTTCACGGCCGTGACAATGACAGATACGCACAGCTTAACAGAATGACAAATGCGCTTAAGAACTCGGATGCCGAGGGCTTAAGGAACATGATGATGAGTTATGCTGTGGATGACGAAATAAACAAGGAATTATTCAGACTGGACTAGGTTAGATAATGGGAATTTGTGCAGGGCTTGACCTTTGTGAGGATCATATCGGTATACATCTTAGCGGAGACGAAACCGCTTATATTTTCCCTGCCGTAATATGCCGTGAAAAGAAGGATGAAATCTGGTATATAGGCGAGGAGGCCTACAGGACGGCCCTTAGCGGAAGGGGAGTCCTCACGGACAAGCTCCTTAAGCTTATGATGAAGGACGGCACCGCAACCATTATGAGAAGACAGTACACGGGTACGGACCTTGTGACTGCGCTTATAAGGACAGTCCTTTCCGAAAGACTTTCAACAACTGACTTTTCATGCATTGACAGACTCATGGTGGCTCTTCCGGAGTCGGATGAGATGCTTATGAATAAGGTAAAGGAGGCCTGCGTAAGAGCCGGCATCGGCGAGGACAGGCTGACGCTCATAAGCCATGAGGAGGCCTTTGTATATTACACCTTAAGCCAGGACAAGGATATTTATGCAAATCTTGTCGGAATGTTCGATTTATCGGATGAAAGGCTTAAATTCTATGAGATGATGGTTGTAAGGGGCCTTAGTAAGCCATGCGTTGTGGCTGAGGGAACAGACACACAGGAGGGCTTCCACCTTGACATCCTCAAAAAGGATTCGGGAAAGACACTTGCAGACAGAATCATAACGGATGTTGCAAAGAGGGTTATGGACGGAAAGGTTTATTCCTCAGTTTTCCTTACAGGTGCGGGCTTTGAAAAGACTGACTGGGCAGGAGGCTTCACAAGCTTTGTATGCCGTAAAAGAAGGGTCCTCTATGAAAAGGGAATCTTTGCAATCGGTGCCTCAATTGCAGCAGAGGACATGTGCAGGAACGAGGGTGCATACCCGTATATGATTTTCTGCGATTCAAGAACAAAGACGGAGCTTTCAATGGATGTTTCAATCCATGACAGGGCCATTAAGGTGATTCTCTGTCCGGCAGGCGAGAGATGGTACGGCCTTTGTGCACATGCCGAGGTTATTCCGTCAGGACAGGAATATATTGAGCTTAAGCTCGATCCCGTTGATTCCTCAAAGGAACCACGAAGTGTAAGGATACCGCTTCAGGGTATCCCCGAGATTTTCGAAAGACCGGACAGATGCTCGCGTCTTTCGGTTGATGTCTACTTCACGGGAGCAGAAAATGTAAATGTTGAGATAAAGGATATGGGCTTTGGCGACTTCTTCAGGCCGTCACAGAACATTATCAGGGAGGAAATCGTTTTATAATGCCGGTATTACTTGCGGGAAAGATGGCAAAGACATCTTTTCATATCGACAAACTGAATATTAGCATAAACGGTCTTGAGGAACTGTGCTTTCTGATATATACTTATCCGCTGGTTGCGCTTGATGCGGTTTTGAGTAAGGAGCTTGCCCAGTGGATAGAGGAATCACAGCTCGGCGGAGAGCTTGCCGCAAAGCTTAAGGAAGGCTTTAAGACAGGCGACAGCCCGGAAAACATGCTTCTATACATACTGCAAAGCACCAACTATCTCACAAATGCTGAGCTGAGGGGCTTTGTTCAGGAGGCTGTCGGAATAAGGAGATATTCCGAGTCGGGACTACTTCGTGAAACAGGAAGAATGTATTACAGGCTTGGTCTTTACCAGCTTGCCTACGCAAAGCTTGAGGAATCAGTCTCAAATCTTGAGGAGGAAATAAAACACGCTAAGGACGAACTGGAGCTCATCTCGAAGAGAAATGAAAAATCGGATGTGCTCTGTGACATGGTTGCCGTCTGCATGCTCCGTTTTGACGAGGTAAAGGCAGTTAAGCTTTTAGACCTTTCGGAGCAGACGGGGCGTTTCAAGAGGGCAGAGGAATACAGGTATCTCATTACAGGTGAGGCCTTCCTCTCAGAAGAAGAAAAGGAAGCACTTGACATTAAGAGAAAGCGACTCGAAACAACGGTACGCGAGAAACGTCAGTGCAGAAAAATAAAGGAACTTCCTGCAAAGGATCCCGTAAAGCTACTTAAGGACGCGGGAGAGATACTTTGCGAATGGAAGAAGGAATACAGAAAGACAGGTTAAGGTTAGCTATGAAAGAACTCGAGAAGAACTATGTTCCACAGGAAATGGAACCAAGAATTTATGACAACTGGCTTAAGCAGGGATACTTTAAGGCAAATCCGAAGTCGGTAAAGCCGGCATTCTGCATCCCAATGCCTCCGCCAAATGTAACAGGACAGCTTCACATGGGCCATGCCCTTGACAATACACTTCAGGATTCTCTTTCAAGATATAAGAGAATGAGGGGCTATGAGGTACTCTGGCAGCCCGGAACTGACCATGCGGCAATTGCCACAGAGGTTAAGGTTATCAATAAGCTTAAGTCAGAGGGAATTGATAAGCACGACCTCGGAAGAGACGGCTTCTTAAAGGAGGCATGGAAGTGGAAGGAGGAATACGAGGGACGTATTCTCCACCAGATGCACAAGATGGGTGTATCAGCTGACTGGTCTAGACTTCGCTTTACAATGGATGATGGCTGTTCAAAGGCAGTTCAGAAGGTATTTGTTGAGCTCTATGACAAGGGACTTATCTATAAGGGCAGCAGAATTATCAACTGGTGTCCTGTATGCCAGACATCTATTTCAGATGCCGAGGTTATCCATGAGGACCAGAAGGGCGCATTCTGGCACATCAACTATCCTGTAGTAGGTGAGCCGGGAAGATTTGTTGAGATTGCAACAACACGTCCTGAGACACTTCTTGGAGATACAGCAGTAGCTGTTAACCCAAAGGATGAAAGATATAAGGATATCGTTGGAAAGACACTTAAGCTCCCGCTTACAGACAGGGAGATTCCTGTTATTGCCGACGAATATGTTGACATTGATTTCGGTACAGGCTGCGTTAAGATCACACCTGCACACGACCCTAACGACTTTGAGGTTGGAAAGAGACATAACCTTGAGGAAATCTGCATAATGCATGATGATGCCACAATCGACTGCCCTGGTTCAAAGTATGACGGTATGGACAGATACGAGGCTAGAAAGGCTATGGTAGAGGACCTTGAGAAGGAGGGTCTCCTTGTAAAGATTGTTCCTCATGAGCATAACGTTGGTGCTCACGACAGATGCGGCACAACAATCGAGCCTATGGTAAAGGCACAGTGGTTCATGAGCATGGAAAAGGCTGCAAAGGACTGCAAGAACGTGCTCGACAACGGAACACTTCACTTTGTACCTGATAACTACCAGAAGACATACATGCACTGGGTAGAGAACCTTAGGGACTGGTGCATCAGCCGTCAGATCTGGTGGGGTCACAGAATCCCGGCTTACTACTGCGATGACTGCGGCGAGATGGTTGTAGGAATGGAGGCTCCTGAGAAGTGTCCTAAGTGCGGCGGTAAGATGAAGCAGGACGAGGATACACTTGATACATGGTTCTCATCAGCGCTCTGGCCATTCTCAACACTCGGCTGGCCTGAGGAGACAGATGAAATCAAGAAGTTCTATCCGACATCTGTTCTTGTAACAGGCTACGACATCATCTTCTTCTGGGTAATCCGTATGGTATTCTCAGCAGTTGAGCAGACAGGAGTTTCTCCGTTTGACACAGTTCTCATTCATGGCCTTGTAAGGGACGAGCTCGGAAGAAAGATGAGTAAGTCACTTGGCAACGGTATCGACCCGATCGAGGTTATCGACAAGTACGGTGCAGATGCACTCCGCGGAGCACTCCTCACAGGAAATGCACCTGGTAACGATATGAGATTCTCATACGACAAGGTTGAGAATGCCCGTAACTTCGCAAATAAGATCTGGAATGCAAGCCGTTTCATCATGATGAACATGGAAAAGGCAGAGATTCCTGAGAGCATTGACCTTAACGAGCTTAACACAGAGGATAAGTGGATCCTCAGTAAGTTCAATTCATTAAGCGCAAATGTAATCAGAAACATGGATACATTTGAGCTTGGCATCGCCCTTGACAACATCACGGGCTTTGCATGGGAGGAGCTCTGCGACTGGTATATTGAGATGGTTAAGCAGCGTCTTTACGACGAGGCGGATACAACAAAGCCGGCGGCACTCTGGACACTTAAGCACGTGCTCACAGGCTCACTCAAGCTCCTTCACCCGTTTATGCCATTCATCACAGAGGAAATCTACCGCAACCTTACAGGCGAGGAGTCAATTATGGTTGCTGCATATCCTGAGTTCGATGAGAAGCTTGACTTTAAGGTAGAGGAGGCTGAAATCGAGAAGGTTAAGGACGCAGTAAGGGCAATCCGTACAGTAAAGACAGAGATGGATGTACCACCGTCAAGAAAGTCACTTATCTTCGTTGTTTCTGAGGATGAGAACGTAAGAAAGACCTTCACAGATGCAGCAGGCGTATTTGCAAGACTTGCAGGTGCAACAGAGGTTAAGGTTCAGGCCACAAAGGACGGAATCGATGACAGCGCCGTTAACGCAGTTACAGCTGACGCTTCAATGTACATGCCGCTTGGCGACCTCATTGACATCGCAAAGGAAATTGAGAGACTTGAGAAGGAAGTTAAGAGACTCGAGGGTGAGCTCAACCGTTCAAGGGGAATGCTTTCAAACGAGAAGTTCATCTCAAAGGCACCTCAGGCAAAGATTGATGAGGAGAAGGCTAAGCTTGCAGGCTATGAGGACATGATGGCAAAGGTTAAGGAGAGACTTGAGTCACTGTCAAAGATGTAAAACAGGTGAAATGACCGGTTATTAATATTCCTGGATTACCGAATTTTTGCAATATTAAAGGATAAATAAAGGCTCATTGCAGTGAATGCACAAATTTTGTATTTCCTGCGAATATGAGCCTTTTTTTGTTGTTTTTAGATAAAAATTGTGGGATAATAGGCGATAATGATGTATTTTTGCAAAAATTTTTAATTTTTCAGAAAACAAAATTTGGGAGGAAAACAAATGGATTTTATGAAGAAAGTCGGCTTTGTTGCCCTCGGTGAGGTTAATACGCCTATCGAGAAGCTTAACGAGAAACACGATATGGCCTACAAGGCTATCTGCGGTTTCGAGGACTGCGAGGTTTATGACGCAGGTCTTGTAATCGATGACCCGAAGTACAAGACAGCCGATGCAGCAATCAAGAAGTTAAAGAAACAGGAATTTGACGTACTGCTTCTTTGCGTATGCGGATGGATTCCGACACATGCAGTTATCAGGGTAACTGACGAGTTCAGACATACCCCGATGATTCTCTGGGGCCTTTGCGGCTGGGTTGAGAATGGCATAATGAAGACAACTGCTGAGCAGGCAGGAACAACAGCCATCCGTCCTACAATGCAGGAGATGCATTATACCTTCAAGTATTTCTACAATGTTATCGGCGAGCCGATGCCACTTGAGGGAATTCATAAATATATCACAGCTGCACACGCAGCAAAGGCACTTCGCCGTACACACATCGGAACAATGGGCTACAGGGACATGCTCCTTTACGGCACAATGTTCGAGGGCTTCTCAATGAGAAGGGACATCGGTGTTGAGGTTGAGACCTTCGAGATGCTTGAGATGGTTCAGTACCTCAAGAAGGTTAAGAAGGCCGAGGTTGAGAAGGAAGTTGAATACATTAAGAAGAACTGGAAGTTCAACTACGAGTGCGATGACGAGCCTATCTACAAGGCTGTTAAGTATGCACTTGCAATCGGAAAGAAGATTGAGGAGAGAGGCTGGGAGGCTGTTACACTTAATGACGTTGACGGCTTCAAGAAGCTCTGTGGATTCCCACCGGCACCTATCTTCGTTATTCTTATGAAGAA
The DNA here is from genome assembly GCA_030526295.1 of Eubacteriales bacterium. GTDB lineage: Bacteria > Bacillota > Clostridia > Lachnospirales > Lachnospiraceae > Avilachnospira. The sequence continues at coordinate 12,024 of JAUNDA010000002.1, read as the reverse complement.
GTATGGCATTCCGACAACTCCTGAGAATGATGTAATGGGCAATGTAACACAGGTTATCGCTAAGCTCCTTACAGGCCAGATTTCACATTACATGGAGTACTATGAGTTCACAAAGAATTCAGTACTTATCGGAGATCCTGACTATGTTCCGGAAGCTGTTACAGACGGTGGCGTTCAGATTCACCCGGCAGCATTTGGTCTCCTTTCAACATCACTTGTTAATGTTTCAAAGGTAAAGACAGGCAGGGTTACAAACGTTCGCCTTGTTTATACAGATGGTAAGTATAAGCTCCACATGTACACAGGTGAGGCTAAGACTCCGAAGCCATGGAATGAGTACGGCTGGGACGATCCGGCTCCACAGCTCTGCTCACTCGAGGTATTCCTTGACGGTTCTGTTGAAGAGTTCGCTCAGAAGGTTGGCTGCCAGCACGTTATCGTAACATACGGCGACAACAGAGAGCTCTTCGAGGACTTCGCACAGATTCTTGGTATTGAGGTCATATAATGAGATAAGCAGAGCAAATGCTGACGTGCGCATCAAGTTTACTTGAATGCGTACGGAAGTATTTGGGATGCAAGACAACATGAGCATAAAAGTGATGCGAAGCAGCACGATATGCGAATGGTGTCCAGGAGTGCGAGAGTGCGAAGCACGGAGCAGTCCGTATCTCAACCAAAAAAGGAGAGAGCTTCTGCAGGACAGTATGAGCATAAAAGTGATGCGAAGCAGCACGATATGCGAATGGTGTCCAGGAGTGCGAGAGTGCGAAGCACGGAGCAGTCCGTATCTCAACCAAAAAAGGAGAGAGCTTCTGCAGGACAGTATGAGCATAAAAGTGATGCGAAGCAGCACGATATGCGAATGGTGTCCAGGAGTGCGAGAGTGCGAAGCACGGAGCAATCCGTATCTCTTAATTAATCTATAGGAGTAAATTTATGCAGTACATCGGTGTGGATCTTGGATCCACCAACATAAAGGCAGCGGCATACGGCGACGGCATTAAGCTTATCAACAGGCTTTCTGTACCGGTTGAGTATGACAGAACAGACGGAAAGGTCGAGTTCGATGCCGAGGAATATTTTGAAAAATTAGTAGCGCTTCTTAACGAGCTTTCAGGTTCTGAGGGCTTTGATAAGGAAAGATGCGCACAGATTACATTCACAGGCCAGGCTGAAACACTTGTTGTCGTAGGTAAGGACGGCAAGGCAATGATGCCAGCTATCTCATGGATGGACGAGAGAAGCGTAGAGGAATGTGAAGAGCTTGCCGCAATTTTCTCAGGCAGGGTAATCGAGGCTACAACAGGCCAGCAGGCAGTTCTGCCGACATGGCCGGCTACAAAGATTTTATGGCTTAAGCATAACAGACCGGAAATCTATGACAACGCAGAGACATATATGCTCCTTAAGGACTATATTGTCTTCAAGCTTACAGGCGTTAAGAATTCCGATATGTCAATCGCAACCTTCTCATTCTATTTCGATATTTATGAGAAGAAGTACTGGAAGGAGATGCTCGATGCAATCGGCATCACAGAGGCTAAGCTTCCTCCTCTTGCAGAGCCGAACACGGTAGCAGGAACAATGCTTCCAGAGGTTGCTGCAAAGGCTGGACTTTCACCGGCAATCAAGGTTAATAACGGAACACTTGACCACTTCACGGGAATGATTGGTACAGGAAACGTTGAGCTTGGCGGTGTTAGCCTTTCAACAGGTACGGTTATGGCACTTGCAACAATGGCTAAGGAGCCTGTAATGGACAGGAACTGCGGCGTTGCAATGCACTACGGCTTCCTTCCGGATACACATGTTATGCTCCCTGTTGCAGAATCAGGCGGAGTTTCGCTTGAATGGTACAGAAGAACATTTATGCCGGAGGTTGATTACAAGAAGCTCAATGAGGTTCTTGATGAGAGAACACATCCGACGCAGGTTATTTTCCTTCCTTATATAGTAGGAACAAATGCACCTGAATTCGATACAGACGCTTCGGGCATGGTTTACGGACTTCGCCAGGAGAATGACGCATTTGACGTGGCAGCAGCTGTCATGGAGGGTGTTGCATTCGTTCTCAGAAAGAACTGCGAGTCAATGAACGAGAAGGGTGCCGCTATCGACCACATCATCGCTACAGGCGGCGGTGCAAAGAGTAACTGCTGGTGCCAGATGCAGGCAGATATCACAGGTCTCCCGGTTGTAAGACCGGCCGAGCTTGAAGCTGCATGTCTTGGTGCTGCAATCATCGGTGCCGTTTCAGAGGGCGAGTTCGCAAGCTTTAAGGAAGCAGGCGAAAAGGTTGTTGCCATGGACAGAAGGTTTGAACCCCATGCAAATGAGGGCTATGAGCGCAACTATAAACGATTCAATCAGCTGTATGCAGCAAACCTGCTCGCAGCAGCTATTCAATAAGGAGAACATAAGACTATGACAGACAAATGCACGATTAAGGCTCCGTTCTTTGAGATCGGACCGAAATCATATCTTTACGGACAGGATGTTATCGACCTTGCAATCGCTGCTGACAAGGCATCTGAGAAGTATGGCGTTGACATCATCTTCACAACACCAATTGTTGAGATTGCACGTGTAAAGGCTGCTACAAAGCACATTCACGTATTTGCACCTCATATGGATCCGCTTCGTCCGGGCAGAGGACTTGCTGACATCCTTCCGGAGTCACTTGTTGCTGCAGGCGCTGAGGGTGTTATGCTTAACCACGTTGAGAAGCAGATTACAACAGCTGCACTCAAGGCTACAATCGAGAGGGCTGATGAGGTTGGTCTTACAACAATCGTTTGTGCAGACTCAATGGCAGAGGCAAAGATGATTGCGGTTCTTAACCCTAACATCATCGTTTGTGAGCCGTCAGAGCTTATCGGTACAGGCGTTTCTGTAGGTCCTGAGTACGTTGAGGCAGCCATGAAGGCTGTTAAGGATGTTAATCCTGACATCATGGTTCTTACAGCTGCTGGTATCGCAAACGGCGAGGATGTTTACAACACTATCATCGCAGGTGCTGACGCTACAGGTTCATCATCAGGCGTTGCAAAGGCTCCTGACAGGGCTGCAATGGTTGACGAGATGATCGGTGCAGTAAGAAAAGCATGGGATGAGAGACACGCAAAATAATCATTAATACAATAGAATAATTGTAGCTATCACAAGTCAAAATGCACACTGGAGGGAGTACAAAATGACCGCTTCCTTACAGTGTGCTTTTTGTTTTGTTTTTTTAATGTATCGAGCATTAACCCTGAGGTTATGCAAAACGAAATCATAAGGTTATGTTTCTGTAAATTATTAACAAATTGTAAATAATTATTTTGTTAATTGTTACAAAAAAGTAAAAAGGTTTTGACTATGTATACCCAAAGGTCTATAATCGTTACATTGATATTCACGGGGGAAGTTTGCGGTTTTTTGCAGATTTTTAACTGTGAAATATGAAGAAAGAAAGGGATTAAGGATGGACGTTTTTTCAAAATTCGTTACTGACAAGGTTATGGGTACCATCTTAGCCGCATTAGGACTTTACATAGTCCTCGCTGTTATATTTGCTGTTCTTAACGTTGTCGGCAACTGGATCATCAACAAGAAGGCCGGACGTAAGTCATGGGCAGCACTTGTACCGGTTTATTCGGACTATGTACAGGCAGAGCTCGCCTGGCATTCGTTTGCAGCATTCTGGATTGCTGCTCTGGCTTTAGTTTCAGTTGTACTCAGTGTAGTGCTTAAGTACGTTCCGGCTACAACAGCCAAGGGCGAGGCACACACTTGGGGTGTAATCTTAAGAGTTATCTATCTGATAGCTACCTTTACATACCTCGTTCTTAACATAATCAAGAATGTTAAGCTCGGTAAGGCATTTGGTAAGGGAATCGGCTTCTGTATCGGTCTCGTACTCTTTACAGACATCTTCAGAATCATCCTTGCGTTCGACAAGAAGGCGGAGTACAAGCAGCCACACGTTGACTCAGGAAAGATTGCGAGATATGTAGAGCTTGCACAGTCATATGCGATGGTTTCATTCACCGTTATCGGTGTTATCGTATTCGTAGCAATCCCGCTTATCTGGGTAGTAAGATTCTGTCTCTTTAAGTATAAGGGATATGGAAGCATCAAGTATGTAGGCCTTGACAACTTCGTACGAGTTTTCACAAGAACTCCGAAGTACTGGCTTTCTGTTAAGAATACCTTCGTATTCGCAATCGGAAAGCTTGCAGTCGAGATTCCGCTTGCACTTGTTACTGCATTTGTTCTTACACGTAAGATTAAGTTCAGAAACTTCTTCAGGGCAATGTATTTCATGCCTTCAATGATTTCTGTAGCTATCATGGGTGTAGTATTCAACTACCTCTTCGCTCATGTTGGTGGAGTAGTTAATGAGTTCATAAAGGTTCTTGGCGGACAGCCTGTAATGTGGTTCTCATCTGGAACTACAGCAATGCTCATGCTCATGATTGCTTCTATCTGGCAGAACTTCGGTCTTAACATGCTCTTCTTCATGACAGGACTTCAGTCAATCGATCCGGCAATGTATGAGGCAGCTACAGTAGACGGTGCATCGAATACAAAGCAGTTCTTTGCAATCACAATTCCGCTTCTCGGACCGGTGCTTCAGATGGTACTTATGAATGCCATCCTCGGTTCACTTAAGGTTACAGACCTCGTACTTACATTTACAAATGGTCAGCCTTCAGGAAAGACAGAGGTTATGATGTCATTCATCTATAAGGCATTCTTCGGAAACGAAGGTGGCGCGAAGGACTTCGGCTTCGGTGCAGCACTTACGGTAGTTACGGCTGTTATTCTCGGAATAGTAACCATCATTTACCTTAAGACTACAAAGAAGTCTGGCGATGTATATTAATTAAAGGAGGATCAGACTATGAAATTACAAATGAGTAAACCTGCAAAATTCTTCCTTTACTTTTTCCTGATTCTTGTATCAGCTATTGTGCTTTTGCCGCTTCTTTATACGGTATCTGCATCATTTAAGACAAACTTTGAAATTGCAAAGGGTGGAATTAACCTTATTCCTAAGGAATTCACATTTGAAAACTATAAGACAGTTTGGGGAATGTCAGGCTCAACAATTGACTCAAAGACAACCTTCGCTGATTATACAGTAAACTCACTTAAGGTATCTGCACTTACAGTAGTTATCGTAGTTGTTACAACAGCTATGTCAGCTTACTGCTTCCAGCGTGGTAACTTCCCGGGAAGAGATGCACTTTACTGGATGTTCCTTGCAACAATGTTCATTGGAGCAGGTTCAGTAACAGTTTATCCGCTTCTTCAGGTTACAACAAAGCTCAACATTAACAACTGGATTGGTCTTGCAATCGTAGTAGCAGGTCAGGGATCAGCTTCAAACCTTTTCCTTACAATGGGTTACTTAAAGACAATCCCGAAGGATCTTGACGAGTCAGCAAAGATTGACGGATGTACATTCTTTACAACATGGCTCAGAATCATCCTTCCGCTTTCAATCCCGATTCTCGGAACAATCGCTCTTATGACATTCCGTGGATCATGGAACAACTGGATGATTCCTCGTCTTATGCTCGCTAAGGACCAGACAGCTACAACACTCGTTGTTGCCATCGTAAACCTCGCAAGCTCAGGCGGTGCCGGCGCATCACAGTACAACCTCATGATGGCAGGCTCAATGCTTTCAATGGCTCCGATGCTTATCATGTTCCTTATCATGAATGAGACATTCGTTGAGGGTATTACACAGGGCTCAGTTAAGGGTTGATCTTTTATTAAAAACATTTTGGGACCGGCCAAAAAGGCCGGCCCTTTTAATTAGGAAAAAACACATAACTTTACGGTTATTTTTCTTATTTACATACCATGTACTAAAATTGTTCGAAAAGCTTAAAATGATGGTATTGGTATGAGCAATTTGCTACAATGCTTTAGGGGAAAATGAGTGTGAGGAAAGGATTTTTTTAATGTCATCAATAGAACTTAAAAACATATCAATGACCTACGATAAGGGAGTAAAGGCACTTAAAAATGTTGATCTTCAGGTTAACGACCATGAGTTCCTTGTACTTCTCGGACCCTCAGGCTGCGGCAAATCGACACTGCTTCGAATTGTGGCAGGTCTTATCACCGAAACAGAAGGAGACATTCTTTTTGATGGTGAAAGCATGAAGGGAAAGGACGCAAGGGAAAGGAACATCTCAATGGTATTCCAGAACTATGCACTTTACCCGCATCTTAACGTTTTCAAAAATATCGCATTCCCTCTTGGGAATATAAAGGGAATTACAAAGGAAGAAATAAAGGAAAGAGTAGAGGAGACCGCAAGGCTTCTTGACATTGAGGAAATTTTAAACAGAAGACCGCGTGAACTTTCAGGCGGACAGAAGCAGAGGGTGGCACTAGGACGTGCAATCGTTCGTGACCCGAGGGTGTTCCTTTTCGACGAGCCGCTTTCAAACCTTGATGTAAAGATGAGGGGAGACCTTCGTGACCTTATTGCCGAGATTCACAGGAATCTCAATACAACCTTTATATATGTAACTCATGACCAGTCAGAGGCAATGGTACTCGGTGACAGGGTAGCCGTTATGGAAAACGGTGTTATCAAGCAGGTGGGAGCACCCCAGGACGTTTACAATAATCCTAACTGCGTATACGTGGCGGGCTTTGTAGGCTCACCAAAAATGAACTTCTTTGCTTCAAGAATCACTAAGGGTGAAGGCTCTTATAGCGTAAAGATAATGGGCAATATGTTCGACATACCAGTTGAGAGACTTCCGCTTGACACAGAGCTTAAGGACGACAGGGTAATCTCGGGAATCCGTCCTGAGGACTTTAAGCTTGAAAGACCGGAGAAGCCTTATGGCAGTTTAAGGGCTACAGTTACAAAATGCATCCCGATGGGTTCGGGTCTTCATGTAGAACTTTCATGCAATGATAAATCGTTCCTTGCAGTATTTCTTAACCATACCGATGTTAAGGTCGGTGAAGAAATCGAACTGTTCGTCGAAACTGATGTGATACATCTTTTCGACCCGGAAACAGAAGAAGCAATATGCAGGAGAATCAGGTAAATGGCATTATTTAATAAAAACAAACAAACAGAGGAACAAATTCCGGAGCCCGCAGTTCGCGGAACTTCGCTTAGCTTCAGTGTCATAAGAAGGGAATTCTTAAATCTTATGACACTTAATCTCATCTTCATTCTGACATGCCTGCCAATGCTCGTTGTGTCATTTCTTGTCGTGATTTTCGAGCTCGGCATTATTCCAACAGTTATTCTTTATATTCTTACACTGCTTCCGCTTCCTGCCTCAGTTACGGCACTAAGCCGTATTACCTGTACAATCGTTCAGGACAGGAACTTTTTTTTGTGGCAGGATTACATGAAGTCCATGAAGGATAATTTCTTTAAGGCACTTCTCGGAGGCTTCCTTTACGTATTATTCCTTGGCCTTTTTGGCCTTGCTGCGCTTGTTTATTACAGCTTTTTTGGAACAAGCGTGCTCTTTATGATAATTGCGGCCATTCTTGCAGTGCTCACAATCATCGTTGTTGTGGCAGCAATGTACTTCTGGCCAATGCTTGCATGGGTAGAGCTTCCGATGAAATCACTTCTTAAGAACTCGCTTCTTCTTGTATTCGGAAGATGGCAGAAATCCTTTATCGCACTGCTTCTTGCAGTAGTCGATGTGCTGTTTTTCCTTTGCTGTACACCTGTTACACTTGGAAAGACAAGCCTCGCTGTTGATATCGGACTTTTCGGATCACTGCTTCTTTACTTCTCGTTCTCAAGCCTTTTAAAGAGCTTTACGCTCTGGCCCGCCATCTATGATGTTGTGCTAAAAAAGCCTGAGGAGCCCGTAAGGAAATATGCAGAGGATTCCGTTACAAAGGAAACCCTTAAGTGGGATGAGGAAAAGATAGAATCAGCTTCAGCTGAAAATTTAAACTGGGATGAGGATTAAAAAGTATGGGAAAGTTTAAGTGTACGGCAGCAGGCGACGCAATGGTATTTAAGCGCTTTGCCGGTGAATATGAGGGCTTTAATGATTTAAGGGACTTCATTGGTCAGGGCGATTTCAGGTTCTTAAACCTTGAAACGACAGTTCACAACTTCGAGACATATGGTGCCGCATTATCAGGCGGCTCATGGTTCTGTACGGAGCCCGAGGTTGTAAATGACATGCATAAATACAATTTCAATATCCTTACAACAGCCAACAACCATTCACATGATTATGGCATTGAGGGACTTCTGCTTACACTTAAGTATGTTAAGGAATGCGGCTTCCCATGTGCAGGAACGGGAAAGACACTTGCTGATGCATCGGGTCCTGTTTACCTTGACACCCCGTCAGGAAGATATGCACTTATCGCAGGCTGCTCAAGCTTTACAGCCGATATGATGGCTGGCGAGCAGACAAGACTCATGGAGGGAAGACCGGGTATCAACGGTATCACCTGCAAGACTCTTTACCAGGTAACAGAGGAGGAGTTTTCACAGCTTGAAAAAATCGCCGAGGGTACAGCAATTAACGGTGCAGACGATATCATAAGAAAAGAGGGATACCTTCCACCGCTTCCAGAGGGAAGATTTGTATTCGGCGGTCTTGAGTTTGAGAAGGCAGAAAAAACTGGTAAGAGGACATATCCGCTCGCACGCGACATGGAAAGAACAGTAAAGGCCATCGAGGAGGCAAGGTTCTTTGCTGATTATGTCATCATAAGTATTCATTCACACCAGATTAAAAATATCCTTAAGGAGGAGCCGTCAGAGTTTCTGGAGATTTTTTCAAGGGCATGCATCGATGCAGGTGCTGATGCCGTAATCGGAACAGGCCCGCACCTTATAAGACCTGTTGAGATCTATAAGGGAAAGCCGATTTTCTATTCACTCGGTGATTTCTTCCTTGAGAATGAGACAATGAAGAAGGTTCCTGCCGGAATGTTTGAAAAGCAGAAGCTTACCGGTAACGAAAACATGAGGGACATGTATGAGCTAAGAAGCAATCATGGAAAACGCGGCCTCTACTACTCTAAGGTAATGTTTGAGGCATTTGTTCCATACTGGGAGGCAGATGAAAACGGCAATGTAACAAAAATCGACCTGCTTCCGGTAGAGCTTGGATACGGAAAGCCGCAGTCACAGGGCGGAGTACCGGCACCGGCCTTTGACAAGGGAATTCTCGAAAGACTTGCTCAGATGAGTAAGTCTTACGGAACAGAAATAACAATAGACGAAAACGGAATAGGACACGTGGTATTATGAAATTAACAGACAGAATGGAAAAGTATGCTGCTTCCACAAGAGAGGAAGTAAAACAGTTTATAAGGGACCTTGCACCAATCCCGGCACCCTCAAACCACGAGGAAAAAAGGGTTGAGTGGGTTAAGAACTGGATGGAAAAGCAGGGTGCCAAGGGTGTTTACGTTGATGATGCACTCAATGTAATCTGGCCTGTTAATGATACGGGTGAAAATGACCTCGTTGTCTTTATGGCACATACAGATGTTGTATTCCCGGATACGGAAACACTTCCCTTTAGGGAGGAGGGTGACACCATGTGGTGCCCAGGTATCGGTGATGACACGGCAAGGCTTGCAACACTTCTTTATGCCTACAAGTACTACTTCGATAACGACTTAATGCCAAAGAACGGTACAGGCGTTCTTATCGTTGCAAACAGCTGCGAGGAGGGTCTTGGAAACCTCAAGGGTTCAAGAAAGATTATCGATACCTTTGGAAAGAGGGTAAAGGCACTTATAACAGTTGACGGAAACCTTTCAAAGATTGTCACAAGGGCCGTTGGTTCACACAGATACAAGGTTACAGTAAGGACTGAGGGCGGTCATTCATACAATGCATTCGGAAACAGGAATGCGATTGCATACCTCGCATCAATGATTGGTACGCTTTATGATATCAAGGTTCCTACAAAGGAGGACACAAAGACAACCTACAACGTAGGAGCAATCGAGGGCGGAACAAGCGTTAATACAATCGCTGAGGAAGCAACAATGCTTTACGAGTATCGCTCAGATGACAGGGAGTGCCTTGCCATCATGAAGAACTGTTTCGAGAAGGTTATTGAGGCCTACAGGGCAATGGGCATTGAGGTAGAGGTTGAGCTTCTTGGCGAGAGACCATGCTCAGGTGATGTTCCTGAGGAGGAATTCAAAAAGCTTAAGGCAATCATGGATAAGGCGGCCTTTGATACACTTGGTATTAAGAAGCTTATTGAGGAGTCTGGTTCAACGGATGCAAACTATCCGCTTTCAAAGGGAATTCCTTCGGTATGCATCGGCGGAAGTATTTCAAAGGGTGCACACAGAAGGGAGGAATCACTTAATGTACCGTCACTTTATGACGGCGTAAGATTCCTTATGAACGTAATGTCATATTATTTTGAGGTTTGCTAATGAAGGCTTTTGTAAAAGAATTTTTTGACAAAACTAAAGACGGCAGTGAAGTTACAAGGTATACACTTGAGAACGACAACGGAATAAGGGTTTCCGTACTTGATTATGGAATGAGAATCCAGTCGCTTTATGTTCCCGATGAGGATGGTGATCCCGTAAATGTTGTATGGGGCTATACCTCAATGCCCCGCTACGAGGGAGGCGGATGCTACGGAGCACTTATCGGAAGATTCGCAAACCGTATTAAGAATGCCTCGTTTACACTAGACGGAACAAAATACGACCTCACAATGAATGACCATGGAAATTACATCCACGGAAATTACGAGCATACGTTCTTTGACATTGAGTGTGAGGATGACAAAATCACTGGAAAGCTTATTTCTCCGGATGGTGAGTGGGGCTTCCCGGGAACTGTTATGTTAAAGGTTACATATGCACTCAGCGAAGCGGGTGAGCTTACACTTACATACGAGGCTGTAACAGATAAGGCAACTGTAATCAATATCACAAACCACAGCTATTTTAACCTTGATGGCATGCCTGAGGACGGCGAGGCTGCAAGGGAGATGGAAAGCATCAACATTTTCTCACACAAAATGACAATCGATGCAGATACATATCTTGAGGCTGACGAGGTAAACATGGTTACGGGTAATGTAATCGATGTTACCGGAAATGAGTTTGATTTTAGAACCGAGAAGGAAATTGGAAGGTTTAAATACGACCACAACTTCTGCGTTAATGGCTTTGACGGAACACTTAAGAAGGTTGCAACACTTAAGGGAGCTGGAAGCGGAATCGTAATGGATGTGCTTACAACGCAGCCCGGCATGCAGGTTTATACAGGAGGCAGGAAGGCAGTGGCCATAGAGACACAGCATTATCCTGACGCACCAAATAGACCAGAGTGGCCAGGAAGTGTATTAAGACCTGGAGAAATCTACAAAGAGGAAACTGTATTTAAGTTTTCGCTTCAATAAGAATCCGACGGGACAAAAGGTCCTGTTACTATAAGAATATTCACATAAGTATTAAGGAGAAAAAAAGGGATGGCAAAATTAAATATCGGCTGGTCTGAAATAAGCATCACGCCCGATAAGAAGGTTTCACTTTGCGGACAGTTCGCAGAGAGAATCTCAGAGTATGTTGAAAAGCCTATTACGGCAACAGCACTTGCTGTTGAGTGCGGCGGGGACCAGATGGTTCTCTGCGCATGTGACCTTGAGTCAGTTCACGATGATATCATCGTTGACATCAGGGCAAAGCTTCACGGTAACGAATTCGGCCTTGATGAGAACAAGATCATCTTCAATGCAATTCATACGCATACAGGCCCGGGCTACAAGAAGCCGGAGACAGCTGACGAGGCAACAGGCTTCAGAAAGCTCCGTGAGATTCTTGAAACATACCTTGCACCTGGCCAGGTTTATGTTGAGAGCGCAGACTTCAGCGACCCGGAGGTTGCTTCTGATACAGAAAACTACGTAATGCTCGTTGAGAGACTTTCAAAGGTTGTAGTTGATGCATGGAACGCAAGGAAACCCGGTGGCTTCTCAAATGCATTTGCACGTGCTGCAATCGGAATGAACCGCCGTGTTG
>JAUNDA010000049.1 GCA_030526295.1 Eubacteriales bacterium | reverse complement strand
ATATGCGTCCTCAATCACTACGCTTGCGTTTCCATAGTTTTCATAAACGAGGCAGTATCCGGAATAGAAGGTTCCGCTTTTTATGGTAAAGGAACCATAGTTTTCTTCGACAATGTCAACATAGTTGTTTTCATCAAAGCGGGCATCGATTCCGTTTTCCAACGTGTTAACGATGGTAAGCTTTCCGTAGTTTTCATTGAATACAGCCCAATAGGAATCTAAATAGTCGACATCCAGCTGCACGTTTTCAAGAGTCAGGTCTCCGTTTACGGTAGTGTTAATAAATCCCGTGGTAGTCGTGATTTTGTGTCCGTCAAAATCGAGAGATACCTGCTTGTCAACAAGTATTGTGCCAAGAGACTCTACGTTATATGTAAAGTCTGCCCCGAGCTTAAACTCGTCGCCGTCTTCGGCATTTTCAAGCTTGTCCTTAAGTTCGTCGGCATCCATGATTACCTTTTCGGCACCAAGAAGCATCGGAGCCATGCTTGGTGAAGCAACCGGTGTACCAAGCGCAAAGCTTGGAGTTGCAGGAACGCCCAGGTAAAGACTGGGGGTAGAGGTTTCCCCTGGTAAAGGCGTTGCAAAAACCAAGCCTGGAAGCTGTAGAGCCGAATACATGGCACCTGGCAGACTGCCAAAGGTCATTACAAAGCAAAGCAGCATGCAGAGTGCTTTTTTCATTTTCTTCATCATTTTCATAACTTTACATCCTTTATGCTTATTAAATAATGATTCAAAATAAAAAACAGTCTGGTCAAGAAAACTTGCAACCAGACTGTCATCGCATTCGCATTAGACTCTAAGGCTTTCCGTCCCCACATTTCTATGGGTTTGGCTATGTATTTAATTGATCGGACTTACTGTAATTACCAGGTACATTTCCCTCCAGATGTACGCAGTAATTAGAATCATACTTTTTAACGAAAAATAATATACGCTTCAGGTAGTAATGTCCTACCAACGGATTTCCTGAAAAACACACACAATTTTTGAAATTATGAAAAAAATTTTGAAATTTCTTTTGAAAATCTGTCGGTATATTGGTGATGTGTTGGTATTTTGTTGGTATAATCACTTCGTTTAAAAGGAGCGAAGCAAAATGCAGAACAAAATGACGGACTTAGAGAGGGCGGAGCTGATAATTTATATCATGGCTGCGCTTATTTTTATTATTGTATGCCTGATAATAGGAAGCGGAACACGGTTTGTTGTCGTGGCCGCCATTATAGGAATTCTGGCACTTGCAGGCCTTGCATACCTGTTATTCAGACTGATAAACAATAATAAGTTATTAAATAGAATAGAAAATGGCGACGTTCGAGGGAAAGAGACAAAGAGTGAGAAAGAACTTATGAACTCGCTTTCGAAATCCGCTGATATTTATGGTTCCGAAAGAATAGCCACATGGAAAAACATGCTTCTGGCACCATATCTTGAGGACAGTGTCAATGCGATGTTGCCAGGCTTGAATGAAGAATCCAGGGAGTTAATCATACAGGAAATTGAAAACATCGGAAAGATGTTTAAAAGAATGCCGGGAGGCTTTCACCGCTGTTATTTAAGTGACCCTATTCATGTTGAGTATATCAATGATGGTCTTTGTTCCATGCTTGGATACGGGCAGGAAGAGATTATGGAACTCATAAAAGGCGATTACTGCCTTCTCATCCATGAAGATGACAGGCCGGCCTTCGAGGATTTTGCCGTAAGACTTTCAGAGAAAGAAGCAAAAGAAACCATTGAATACAGAATGTATAAAAAGAATGGGGAGATTATCACGGTATCTGATACTATGGAGTCTGTTCGTTCTTCAAGAGGAATCATGTACGGCTATTCCGTAATTGCCGATATTTCCCAAAAGGCTGAGGAATTAATGGTAGCGAAGCAGGTTATAAAGGAAGGCAGTGAACGTGAAAGGGTGATGATTGAGGAACAGGGGCTTCTTGCCACTGCGGCCAGGCGAGCGTACCTTTCCATCTATAATGTAAACCTTACTCAGAATACATATCACTGCATGGTTAATAACAATCTTGAGCGATTTTCGATAGAAGAAAGAGGCAGTTTTGATAATCTGATAAGACAAAGACTCAAACTGATAGGCGATGAAGTTGAAACCGAGAGGTTTTTTAGCCTCTTTGGAAGAGAAAACTTACTAACCGCTTACGAAAGGGGAGAAAAGGCAGTCTCAGGAAGATTCCTGCTCACTTATTCCGATGGTGAGGAGAAATGGGATGATGTCAATTTAATTTATACAGGACAGGATAAGGAGGGAAACGTACAGGCGATAGCACTTGTTTCTGATGCAGACAAGGACCAGAAACAGTTGATGGATTTGCAAGAGAATGTAGCCAGGGAATCCATATACCGAGAGGCACTCATGTCTAACTGCATTGGGTACATGGAGGTTAATTTCACCAAAAACCATATAGATAACTGCTACATGGTCTGGGATGACCCGACAGGCCTCATAAAGGAAATAGATGAGACCATGAGAGTAAAATGTCATTCGGAATATGACGCTTTTGAAAAATGGTGGGCAAAGGATTTTGTTTTGTCATCAAAAGAGGCATATATTCAGGCTTCAAACACGAAATACTTTATCAGCGAGTTTGAAGCAGGTCATAAATATGTCGAAGTCCAAAGTCAGAGTAGATATTTCAATAACGAAGTGATTGAAGCATTAAAAACATATATTCTGTCGAAGGATGTGCATACAGGCGACATCAAGGGAATATGTATTTACAGGGATGTGACCGAACAGGAAAAACTGCGAAAAGAACTTGTTGTTCTTGAAGAGGAGCTTAGAGATGCCAGAATAAAAAATTCTGTCAGCCAGATGCAGCCGCATTTCCTTTACAATGCTCTTGCGTCAATTCGTGAGATTGTGCTTGATGACCCTGAATATGCATCTGACCTGATTCTTGATTTTACAACGCATCTAAGGGCTTGCATAAAAACTATGTCAAGTAACGACCTGATTCCATTCAGTAAGGAACTTGAGAACATAAAGGCGTATGCAAACATTGAAAAAATGCGCTTCGGAGACAGGCTCAATATTAAATACGACATCAGGTGCCGTGACTTTCCGATTGTTCCGTTATCAGTTCAGCCACTTGTGGAAAACTCCATTCGTCATGGCATTTTTGAATGTGGTGCAAAGGGAGGCACTGTAACCGTTTCGGCATATGAGGAAAACGGAAGCAACGTAGTGACTGTAATAGACAATGGGGCAGGCTTTGACTATGAAAAGGTAAAACAGGAAATCGAAAATGGCGAAAGGGATTCAACTGGCCTTTTCAATACCGTTCTTCGTCTGGAGAAGATTCTCGGTGCCGATGTTACCATCGAAAGCAGCGTAGGAAATGGAACGACAGTAAAAATAACAATACCTAATAACAAAGATTTAAAAATCCAGAGACCACAGGTCGCTGCTCAGGCTGCTCAGGTTGGGGCCGACCAGGGCACCTGGATGCTCAAAACGGGGGGGTACGCAGATGAAGACTATTATAGTTGAAGATGAACTTCTCATGATTCGTAGCTTTAAACGATACAGCGAGGGCATTGAAAGCATTAACCTGATCGGCGAGTTTACATATCCTCAGGTCGCACTGGAGTTTGCCAAGACAAATGATGTGGAACTGGCCATTCTCGACATAGCGATGCCTGGAATGACGGGTCTTGAGCTTGCGAGGCATTTAAGGGAGATCCGCCCGGAAATGTTGATTGTGTTTATTACGGCATATGACGAGTACATCCGCGAATCAAATGAGATCGGTGCTGATTATTACATACTTAAGCCATATAAGCGTGAGGTAATTGAACAGATGGCGGAGCGCATGAAACTATTATCCAAACGTCAGAAGAAGAGGGTTTATATTCAGACCTTTGGACGATTTATGGTCCTTAAGGGCGGAAAGCCGATTGGCCTTAGCGGAAAGGCCAAGGAGATTCTTGCAATTGTCGTTACAAAGCGTGGCAGGGAAATCAGCAACGGTGAAATTTACACTACAATCTGGGAGGACCGCCCCTACGGAAACGATGAGATGAAGGTTTATTACAATGCCATCAAACGATTGAAGAACAAACTATTGGAAGCGGGTCTCCAGGACCTTCTTTGTTCCACGACAAGGGGACAGATGGTTAATACTGATATGTTTGGATGTGATTATTATGAGTGGCTCGACAGAAAACCGGGAGAGCCGACAAATTTTAATGGAGAGTTTATGTCAGAGTATTCCTGGGGAGAGGAAATCCTTGCCGAGATGATTCACAACGAAAACTGATATTTAATTACCATAATGTTTTATTTACGCTACCTCCTTACCGGAAGTGTGACATCACATCCGGCAGGGAGGTTTTTCTATATAATCAGAGGTTTAGTGAATAATTGGATATGTGTTTTACGCTTTGCTTAACTCTCTATGCATAACCTTAAAATTATCCATTGCCGAACGTGAAAGAAAATGGCATTATAGAATAAATAATCCGAAATGATCAGGATACCTGACAAGAAGAAATGCCCCGCATATGTTAATTACTCGAATTTGGGCGACGAAGCGTTTATTAAAGGGAGGATTAACATATGCAAAAACCCACCTTAAAGGAGCGAATCCAATACTGGTTTGACAACAGGATGTCCCGCGGAACGGGCAGCATGATAAAGATGCTCGGAGTTGCAACCATCGTGCTTGTCGTGCTCATTGCACTGCTCATTACCGTTTTTAACTTTAATGAGGATGCTGGATTCATGTCAGCCTTATGGGACAGCCTTGCCACGACGATAAATGCGTGGATGCCTTACTCCGAGGAGGGTGGTGCAGGCTACATTATCCTGACGGCTATTGCAGCTGTTGTGGGTCTTCTTTTTACAAGCGTGCTCATCGGTATAGTGGGTACTGCAATTGAGGACAAGCTCACAAGTCTCAGACAGGGAGGATCCCGAATTCTCGAGGAGGGACACCTTGTGCTTCTTGGCTATGCCGAGGGTGAGCATGAACTCCTAAGACAGTTAGTGTTAGCCGCAGGCGAAAATCCTTCCTGTATAGTTGTTGCAGGTGAAATGGACAAGGTCGAGATGGAGGACAACATCCGCGACAATGTCGAGATTCCATCAAATGTGAAAATCATCTGCCGTAATTTAAACGTAACAGACCCGCAGGCACTAAACTGCTGCTCAATTACAACTGCCCGTGCGGTAGTGGTATGTCCTGGTGATGACGAGACAAACATACGGTGTGTCCTCGCGGTTTCACGCCTTATTAAGGACAGCGGGGTTACCGGTGTAAGAATTATCGCATCCGTTTCAAGGGACGAATTCCTTCTTCCCCGCCGAAGCCACATAAATGTGCTTCAGACAAATGACATTGTTGCGAGAATCATCGCTTATTCATGTACACAGCCGGGACTCAGTGCGGCATTTACTGAGATTTTTAATTTCGAGGGCTCTGAGATTCACATTGCAAGGGCGGAAAAGATAAAGGGACTGACGGAGGCTGTTGCTTCCACAGGAATGACATTTGGTGACCTTACCGTCATGATGGAAAATGGTGTTCCACTTGGATATTACAGGGAAAAGGTTACATACCTTAATCCTTCACCGGACACCGCCCTGGAGCCAACTGACAGAATCATTTTCTTTGCAGAAACTTCGGGAAGTCCCGTTATCACAGAGGCTAAAAAGCCTGATACGGTAGGGAACGGCAGTCTCTGGGAGAGTTTTGCAGATGTTGACTTTAAGCCGCATTGCTCAGAGAACCATTCAGACCGACTGGCCATCATAGGCTACAACGAGGTTTTTGATACCATTATCAATGAAATTCCTGACGACGTGGGAGAGGTGCTTCTTGCGGGAGTAACTAAAGAGCAGGCTGATGAGGCGGCTTCAATAATAGAGAAGGCACTCCATGCCGGATATGCGGGGGAGGATATTCTTAAGGATCACTCCGAGGATAATGAAGGACACCAGGAAGCAGAGGGTACTTCGCAAAGAAATATCAGATTAATAGTAAGCGATGCTGACATTACTACCTTTAGGGGTATTGAGGAGGCGGTAACGGGAGCAGCCCACGTTATCCTTTTAAGCGGCCATGAGGACGATGCCAATACCTCGGATGTAAGGACCATGGTCAATATTCTGAGGCTTCGTGACCTCAGAAAGAAGAAGGGGATTTCCTTTAATGTAACAGCAGAGCTTCATCATGAGAGTAACCGCCGACTGGTGGTGGATACAACATCAGATGACTTTATCGTGGCCTCTGACATGACCTCGATGATTCTTGCACAGCTTGCGGAAACAGAGCGTCTTGGCGATGTATTCAGGGAGCTTCTTTCAAACGGTGGCAGTGAAATATACCTGCGTCCTGCAGGAACGGTCGTGCCGACAGACTGTGAGCTTACAACGGCGCAGATGCGTGCGATTGTACTCAAAGCAGGCTACCTTCTTCTTGGGTACATAAGCTATGAGGAGACAGGCCGCACCATTATACTTAATCCGGGACTTGGGGACACCGTCACACTTAAGGACACAGATAATCTAATCGTTATCGGTCCGTGCTAATTTTGTACGGGAAAAAGGCAGCGTGCGGAATATCATTAATTCATAGATGTGCCCCGGGGTTCACATTGGTCCCGCAGTAACAAGAAAATCAACATTCCAGGAGAGAACCGAAATGAAACTAGACCTCATGATAAACAGCATACCGGTTCAGGCAGAATACAAAGACGATGACATTTCAGAAATCTTCATTCCGCTTCTTTACAGGCTGGATAGTCTTCAAAAGGAAAAAAACGGACGCATTATCGTCATGCTTGCGGCACCGCCCGCAACGGGAAAAAGCACTCTTACAAAGGCACTTGTACGCATGGCGGAGGAGATACCAGGAATGCAGAAAATCACTGTGGTTGGAATGGATGGCTATCACAGGTACCAGTCATATCTTGACACCCACACGATGGAGCGTGACGGTGAGGAAATCCTCATGGCAAGGGTAAAGGGTTGCCCCGAAACCTTTGACATCGAGAAGCTTACGGAAAAAATCAGGGAAGTAAGAGAGGGAGGAGCCTGCAAATGGCCCGATTTTGACAGGGTGAAGGAGGATCCGGTTGAGGATGTATTAACAGTGGATTCGGACATTGTCCTTTTGGAGGGAAACTACCTGCTCCTAGAAAGGGATAGCTGGAGAGACGTCTCTAAGCTTTCAGACTACACAATAAGCATCGTGGCTGACCCTGCATTTCTTCGTTCGAGGCTAGTGGAGAGAAGACTTAGTACTGGCGAACCATTAGAAAAAGCCGAAGAGTTCATAGACTTCTCCGATATGAAAAACATAAACACATGCCTTAATGAGACGATGCCCGCAGACCTTATGCTTCGGCTTAACACAGATGGAGGATACGTGGTTATTAATAACTGAACCATCAGGCAATTAAATTGCCGATGGTTACCATTTACTTAAAAACCAGTAGGAGCCAGGCTTAAGACTGAGATCAAGCGTCGTGGAAATACCACGTTCCTTAAAATTGGACACATTGACATAGAAAACGCTCCTATTTGAAAGCCGTGATATTTTGTAGAATATCCGCATAAGAGAAATCCAAGTGGTTTATCAAAATACTAGACGGTTAAGATAGGAGAAACAAAATGGAACAGAAAAGCTTTAAGGAAATATCATCAATCGTTTTCAGGGCAGTTGCCCTTGCTATGGGAGTTGCAGTAACAGTTCTTTCATGCCTTGGTGTTGCAACACCGGACAAGGCTGTGCCGCTTCTTGGTATCGGACTTGCATGCGCAGGTATCGCACTTATGTCACAGAAATAAAATAATGTAATCTGACCGTTTAACCATCAAGGTTTAAAGGAGGCACACCATGCTTCGAATGGAAATTGCGCTGATACTCATAGTTGCATTTATCGCATACATGTATTTCAGTGCGCAAAAGCAGAATACGGCACTTCACGGTACCTTTTCGGTGCTGCTTATGGTGGTGCTTTTGAACCTGTGCCTTGATGGTATTACGGTCTATACGGTTAATCATCTCGATACGGTGCCACGTCTCTTAAATGACATTCTCCACAGGCTTTTCCTCGGAAGCATGGTTTTTGTCATTTACCTTTTTTACCATTACATTGCTCTTTTAGTGCAGGAGGAGGTCGGAAGACCCTCAAGGGCAGAGCTTCCGGCACGAATTTTTCTTGCGCTCGCGCTTCTTTGCAATTTCCTGCTTCCGATAGAATATATCATTACCGACGAGGGTAATTACTCACTCGGACAATATGTGGCGGTACCGTATGTGGCGGTAATGTTTTATCTCGTACTCTGCGCCGTGCTGATGCTCGTCAATTGGAAAAGGATTACCGATAAAAAGAAGATTGCCATTGGAATAGCACTTCTAATAGAGTGTGTTGTAAGCGTGCTTCAGGGGCTCAACCATGCATGGCTTATAAGCGGCATGGGTCTTACCCTTATGACGTTGTCCTTCTACCTGACGCTTGAAAATCCCGAGGCACTCCGTGCCGAGCTTACGGAGCAGAAGCTTTCAATGCTATACCTAAAGAGCCAGGTTAATCCGCATTTTCTTTATAATACACTTGATACCATCCGTATCCGTGCCCAGCTTAACGGCGACAGGGAGGTTTCAGATCTTCTCATGAGGCTTGTTGATTTCTTTAGGTTAAGCATAAAGGTCGACAGAGCTATGGTCACACTCGATGATGAGATGGAGCTTCTTGAGGCATACCTTGAGCTTATGTGCATGAGATATCCTGACCTTCATGTTGATTATGATATCGATCCCGAGCTTGGTGGGGCCCCGGTTCCAAACTTTATCCTACAGCCGATTGTGGAAAACAGCCTGCTTCATGGTCTTAAGAACAAGGGCTATAAGGGTGAGGTGACAATTACCGCAAAAAGTGTCGGCGAAACGCGGATGGAGATTCTTGTAAGTGACTCTGGAAGCGGCTTTGAGGAGGGAAAGAAGGCAGAGATTGACGCGCTTCTTTCAGGCTATGCAAAGCAGCCGCCGAAGCTTACAGGTAACAGCATCGGCATGCTCAATGTGCAAAAGCGTATCAAGCTTTTATGCGGCAGTGAATATGGCCTTTCATATACGGAAAACGAGACGGGCGGTGTAACGGCGCATGTGCTGCTGCCGCTGAAAAACTCGTAAAACTTGAAATCTTAATCAGGCTTAAAACAGACGGGAAGTTTAATATTAGGACGCTGCCACAGCGAGAGCCAGGGTAAGAACATGTGGCAGAAATCGTAGATACTGAGGAATTTATTTATGAAAAACCTGAGAGTCCTTTTGGTGGATGATGAAATTATGATAAGGGAGGGCTTCAAGCGCCTCTTTGACTGGGAGGCACATGGCTGTGAGGTTGTTGGAGAAGCAGCCGACGGCATGGAGGCACTCGCTAAAATTGACAGCCTCGTTCCGGACATTGCGATAATGGACATTAACATCCCGATAATGAACGGACTAAAGGTCATTAAGACGGCCAGAATGAAGCATCCTGAGATGGCTTTTGTGATTGTTTCTGGCTATGATGATTTTTCATACTGCAGGGAGGCACTTCGCCTTCAGATTACCGACTACATTCTGAAGCCGGTAAATTATGAGGAGTTTGGTACATGCATCGATAATCTAAAGATATCGATGTTCCGAAACAAAATCACAGATGAGCCAACTGAGACAAGGACAATTATCAGTATCACGAAATACCTTCAGGACCATCTTGCGGAGGATGTGAGCCTCACGGTGCTTGCCGAGGAGTTTCATCTTAACCCTCAGTATATTAGCCAGCTTTTTAAGAGTGAGATCGGCGTAAACTTTCTTGCATACCTTACAAACATCCGTATGGAGGAGGCCAAGCGTCTGCTTCTTGGAACATCGCTTCCTATAGCTGATATTTCCGAAAGGGCAGGCTACGGAGATTACCGTGTATTCACAAAGGTATTCAAAAAATCAGAGGGCGTAACGCCGTCACAGTATAGAAGAGACTTTCTTGAGTCATAACAAAAGGAAAAGCGCAGGGAAATGCAAAATCCCTGCGCTTTTATAAAGTCTTGATATTTAGGCGGTCGAAACAAAGTTTTATTAGATTCGTCAGAGGACCGTTCGCGCTTAAGCAAAGCTTGGTTGCGCGAGGTCTCTCTGACGAATCTTTATTAGAATACATATGTCCTAAAGGTTACCCTCTTCTATGCACAATCGAAAGCGCCTTTAAGAGCTTTGGAACCTCGATTGGCTTTGTGACATGGTCGTTCATGCCGGCCTCTCGGCACTTCCTTGCATCCTCCTCGAAGGCATTTGCGGTCATGGCGATGATCGGAATTGTGGCAGCCTCCATATGTGTAAGCGACCTGATTTCACGTGTTGCACCGTATCCGTCGAGAACCGGCATCATGAGGTCCATAAGGATTGCATCAAAGGTACCGGGAGTTGCCGTCTTAAAGATGTCAACTGCTTCACGTCCGTCGCGGGCTGCGGTGATTGTGGCACCAAGATCTGTGAGAATTGCTTCCGCTATCTCGAGGTTAAGGTCATTATCCTCAACAACGAGGAGGTGAAGACCCCTGAGATCCTCATAAACCTCATTCTTTTCCTCCGGCATATCTTCCTTTGAAGCCAGATCAAACGGCAGTGTAACCATAAAGGTGCTGCCTACATCGGGAGTACTCTGTACCTCGATTGTTCCGCCCATCCTGTCAACGAGCTTTTTAACAATCGCCATTCCAAGACCGGTTCCCTGATACGTGCTTCTTGCGTCGGTATGCTCCTGGGTAAACGGTTCAAAAAGATGCTCAACAAACTCAGGACTCATTCCGATTCCGGTATCCCTTATCGTGAAGCGGTAAACGATTTTGTATTCTGTTCGTTCAAGAAGCTCGGACTTACACTCAACCGTTCCGCCCGGTTTATTGTACTTAATCGCATTCGACAGTATGTTAAGGAAAATCTGTCTTAAATGAAGCGGGCTTCCGTATGCATAAACATCTCCAAGCTTTGCTGTTCCCTCGGCCTTCTTTATAGTAACACCATACTCGGCGGCACGCATGTTTGAAAGCGTAAGCACATCCTCGGCAATTGACTTAAGGTTAAACGGCTCATGCGCAAGGCGCACAGTGTCGGCATCCATCTTGCTGAGTGTGAGTACATCGCTTATAAGGTCGAGAAGATGGTTTGCCGCAAGTCTTATCTTCTTGCGGTTTGAGTCGACAAGCGCCCTGTCATCGGGATGCTTGTCACTTATCTCAAGAAGTCCGATGATACCGTTAAGCGGTGTACGGATATCGTGGGACATGCGTGAAAGGAACTCTGTCTTTGCCTTTTCGGCACGCTCAGCCTTATCAAGAGCCTCCTTAAGCTGTGACATGTAAACGGTTTTGATACGGTTGTTCTCCGTCTCAAAGCGAAGCTTTCTGCTTCTGTCGAGTACGGAATAACCGAGCATGATTGTTGTGATGACAATCGCATCAAAGAGCAGTGCGAGCAGTATGTGCGGAATCATCTCCACAAAAACCCTCCAGCCCTTTACAGGCTCGGCGCTGATTATCCATTTGTCGTTTGGTACCTCAAACTCGTATTCGACGGTATTGTCAACCTGTCTGTCGCAGTTACTGATAATGTATCCGAAGTCATCTGTTATCGCAGTTGCATCTGCTTCCTTCTTTCTTACTGCGATGTAGTAATCCTTTGAAATGTCTGTGAGGTTTTCGCGGATCTCATCTGTGAATGAATCCCAGTTGAGAACGATGATGGTAAAGCCTATAAACTCATCTCCCTCGAAAAGGGGGTTTCTGATGATGAAGCCGCTCGAGCCCTCAACGAGGTTGTGGGGACCTGCAACAGTAACCCTTCCTGTGTCAATTGCAAGCTGTGCCCTCGGTCCCTGCATCGGATCCTTAAGCATCTCAAAGCCTACGGTTGATGGCGCAACCTCCTCCGGCCATGCAGCTGCGATAACGGCCTTTGGTGCGAGGTACATACTGTCAATGTAAGGATGGTTTTCGGCAATCGCACTTCCGATAACACCGAGGTCCTTCATACACTCATCACCGTATGTGGTATAGAAGTTCATGAGTGTTCTCGAAGCCTCCATGGCTGAATCGAGTGTGAGCTCAATGGAGGCAGCGGCCTCCTGGGCGCGGATGGTTGTCTCAGCCACACGCTTTTCGCGCCTTACATTTGCTATCATGACGAGCGAAATTGAGAGTATTATTGTTGAAAGAATGATTAGCGCGGCAAAAAGGTGCCTGCCGTTAAAATTGGAAAACAACTTTTTCTTCAATTTGTTTTCATCCTCCTGTTGTAACCAGATAATGTAAAACCGCACCATAGGGTGACGGGATGAATTATAGTCATAAAAAACCAATTATATATACTATCACAAAGCCTTTTTTATAGCAAGAAATAAGGGGTTAGGGCAGTACCGGGGGAGTATTACCAGTTCAAGTGTCCGATGGTTCGCATATTAATAGGGAAGAAGAGGAAGTCTTATATTATGGCAAAACCGCAACAAGAAGTCGCTCGGTGCAAAATTCATATAGAAGAAGACGGATATCTTCGGTATAATACCGTTATAGCCTTAGGAGATACTCCTAATGAAAATACTGAAGGTTCCGGGATGTGCGTACAAAATCCCGGAATTCCGAAACTTCGGCTATACGAAAGGAAAAAGAGACATCATGAATAAGCCCGTATTTAATGAATACACACTTGAAGAGTTAAAGAAAATAGAAATCGAAGCACCTGACAAGGAGATGGAGAAGAAGGTACAGGCAAACTGGGACGCAATAGCAAAGCCGCTTGACGGCATGGGACGTTTCGAAAAGCTTACAGCACAGATTGGTGCCATAATGCGTACTGACAGAATCGACATCTCAAAAAAGGCAGTGCTTATCATGATAGCCGACAACGGAGTTGTTGAGGAGGGTGTTACGCAGACAGGCCAGGAGGTTACCTTTGCGGTTGCCTGCTCCATGTCAAAAAAGCTCTCATCCGTATGCAAAATGGCAATTCTTGCCGGGGCCGAGACAATCCCCGTTGATGTTGGAATTAACGACGAGCGTAAAATTGACGATGTAATCGACCGCAAGATTAGACGTGGTACACGAAATTTCGCAAAGGAGCCGGCCATGACCGAAGAAGAGGCCATCCGCGCAATAGCCACAGGAATTGAGCTTGTGGGTGAATGTGCTGCAAAGGGATATAAGCTCATCGCAACAGGCGAGATGGGTATTGGCAACACAACAACAAGCAGTGCCGTTACGGCATCACTTCTCAGATGTGACTCAAAGGCGGTTACAGGAAGGGGAGCGGGCTTAAGTGACTCGGGTCTTCTTACAAAGCAGCGCGTAATCGCAGAGGCAATTGAAAAATACGGACTTCATGACGCTGATGCATTTACGATACTTAGAACAGTCGGAGGCCTTGATATAGCGGGACTTGTGGGAGTCTGCATCGGAGGTGCAATTTACCATGTGCCGATCGTTCTTGACGGAGTAATCTCGATGGCTTCTGCCCTTATGGCAGAAAGGCTTATCCCGGGAACGGCTGCATATATGATTCCGTCCCATATGGGAAAGGAGCCGGCTGTTGTCATGCTCACAGAGGCACTCGGCGTTAAGCCTGTAATCCTTGGCGAGCTTGCACTCGGCGAGGGTACGGGAGCCGTAATGATGTTCCCGCTTCTTGACATGGCAATGAGCATCTATTCGGGAAGTCCGTCCTTCTCACAGATAAGTGTTGAGCAGTACAAGAGATTCTAAGAAAGAGGACTATTGGAGTTCTTAAACATAGTAGTAATTACAGGAGTCAAGAATTCAAGGAGAACCGGAATGCTTGTTATGGTTAGCGGCGGCAGCGGCAGTGGAAAGTCGTCCTACGCAGAAAAATTCATATGTGATATCGCTAGAGACTGCTCAAGGTTTTACCTTGCGACAATGCCTGTTTACGGCGAGGAGGGCAGACAGATTGTGGAGCGCCACCGCGCGATGAGGGCGGATAAGGGCTTTACTACAATTGAGCAGCAGACCGATATTGATGAGGCTGTTGCAAAGGCTCTAAAATATCTTGCAGAGGCGGGAAGTACGTCATGTTCAGGCGAGAAGGAAAATGGTGGTCGGGCTGGAAGCTTTACTTGCGACAGTAACGGGGAATCCCTCTCGTCTTTAGATAGCGAGAATATCGGTGAGGGGAAGCTTAAAAACTCTGCGGCACTTCTTGAGTGTATCTCAAACCTTACGGCAAATGAGATGTTTAGCGAAGAGACACCGAAAAAGGCCAGGGAGGTTGTCGGGAAGGTTATGGAGGGCATTAAGGTTCTTAACGAGAGCTTCACACACCTTGTGGTTGTCACCTATAACGTTTTTGAGGATGGCATTAAGTACGATGCCACAACGATGGAATACATAAAGGCCATGGGAGACATTAACAACCATATAGCCGCGATGGCTGATGTGGTTGTCGAGTCAGTTGTTGGAATTCCGATAATCCATAAGGACCTCAGATAACCAGGTTGTGTGGCTGATGACGAATCTGCCATATAAGAGAATATGCCGGAAAATCAAAAACAGGAGCAAATGCAGTAAGGAGTTGCTCATAATCATTAATTAGAAACGAGGAAACAAAAATGCGTCTTATACGCTCATTTATAGTAGCCTTTTCAATGTTTTCACGAGTGCCGATGCCGCACTTTGAGTGGAAGGACGAGGATATGAAATACATGCTCTGCTTCTTTCCATGGGTGGGAGCAGTCATCGGAGTGTGCATATATCTTTGGCGTATGCTGGCCACTGCCCTTGAGATTAATAACCTCTGCTATACGGCAATCGGTGTCGCAATTCCCATCATCATAACGGGAGGCTTCCACATCGACGGCTTTATGGATACCTCGGATGCGCTTCATTCGTTCCGGGACAGGGAGAAGAAGCTTGAAATCTTAAAGGATTCACACATAGGCGCATTTTCGGTAATAAGACTTGCTCTTTATGGACTCATTTTCATGGGTGCATTCTCAGTGGTTGAGAGGCCGGCACTTCTTGCCATCGTTTGCGCAGGCTTCTTTTTTGCAAGATGTATTAGCGGCCTCGGTGTAATAATCCTTCCAAAGGCACGAGACAACGGACTTCTTTATAACTCGGCCAGAACCGCCGAGGAGAAAACAGTGAGGACCGTGCTCATTATAGAGGCGGTGCTTTGTGCAGCATTCATGCTTTGGCAGTCTGCTGTTAACGGAGCCATTATCATAGCGGCTGCGGTTTGTTCGTTTTTGCTTTACTACCGCCGCTGTAAAAAGGAATTTGGTGGTACGACGGGAGACACGGCGGGATATTTCCTCCTTATCTGCGAGGAGACGATTGTCGTTGTAGCGGCAATCCTGGGATTTCTTCGCATGGGATGACCGATTTTTTCTTTCGTTCACAGTCATTAGCAACAAAATTGCAATTATGTCGGGGTTTCGTTGCCTAAAACCCCCTATTTTACAGTAATAAAGGCATCGGGAAAATGATATTTAAAAATATCGTTGCCATGAACATAGAAAATATGCAGATTTTGACAACGAAATCCAAGAAATTCAAGAATTCGTTTCTTGAATGACATAACGTCGCAAAATCCGGAGGACGGGTATCCTAGGAATTGAGAGGTTTTAATTATGAAATTGGTCATAGGAGGCTGCAACCAGGGAAAGCTTGATTATGTCATGGAGGCACTTGGTTCGGAGGACAGCATCGTTTATAACGGCGCTGCCTTTACCTGCAATGTAAATCCACCCGAGGGTACGGTTGTGGTTGTAAACCGTCTCCATCTTTTCGTAAGGGAGTGCCTTATGCGTGACGGCGATCCCGAAAAGGAGATGGATGCATTTGTCGAGAGGTTTCCAGACTGCATAATTATCTCCGATGAGGTCGGAAACGGCATAGTGCCCGTTGACAAGTTCGAGAGAAAGTGGCGTGAGAAAACAGGCAGACTTCTCACACACCTTGCACGAAATGCAACAGAGGTTACAAGGGTATTCTGCGGAATAGGGCAGAAAATCAAGTAAGTAATCATTATAAAGAAAACGTTGGAAAACCAAGGTGCCTGTTAAGGGGTGCCTAATTAATACAAAAGCTCCTGTTCAGGGAAATAAGTAAAGAAATGAAAATCCTCTTCATCCGCCACGGCGTTACACAGTCAAATAAGGAGCACAGGTATCTCGGCCTTACGGACGAGAGTCTTTGTGATGATGGAGTGGAGATGCTTAAGCGTGAGTGGGAAAACGGAACATATCCAGATGTATCAGTCGTTTTCTCAAGCCCCATGAAACGATGCGTGGAAACGGCACAAATCATCTTTCCAGAGAATAATCCTGTTATTATTCCTGAGTGGCACGAGATGGACTTTGGCGAATTCGAGATGAAGAACTATCTTGACCTTAAGGATGACCCCAGGTACCAGGAGTGGATTGACAGCAATGGCACGCTTCCCTTCCCTGGAGGAGAAACGAGGGATGAATTTATTAAAAGGTGCCTTAAGGGCTTTGAGAGGATGTGCGGGCTACTTCCCGAGGACCTAATTAGCACTCGTAATGATGAAGTGGGTGAAGGCTGTGACAGTAGCGAAAGCGGTTACAGTGACGTAGTAAGTAGCCGTAATGATGAAACCACTGTCATCGGGGAAAAAAGCGAAGGTAACAGGAGTGGCGACGATGACCAGAAGATAATAGCGGTCGTTGTTCACGGCGGCACGGTTATGGCACTTCTTTGCTCACTTTGCGGCGGGGAGTATTTTGACTATCAGCCAAAAAATGGCAGGGGCTACATTTGCAAAGCCCTTCCCGTAAATATAGAGAAGGGTGCGGCATCAGTTGCCCTTCAGATATCAGACGCAGAAGTTTTTTAACTAAAAGATGAAAAGACCCAATTAAAAAATC
>JAUNDA010000048.1 GCA_030526295.1 Eubacteriales bacterium | reverse complement strand
CTGTAAGCTTCCCCAGCTTTGGTCCCACAAACAAAACAGGTTAAGACTGCCGCATGTATTAAACCAGCTTCAGTTTATTTAACAAGCAGTGACTTTCCTGTCATCTCTGCCGGCTGCTCAAGGTTAAGGAGCTCAAGGAGTGTCGGAGCAATGTCTGCAAGCACTCCGCCCTCTCTTAACTTAAGGGAGCTGTCTGCATTAAAGAGAATGAACGGAACCGGGTTTGTTGTATGTGCTGTGAATGGATCGCCTGTCGACTCATCAATCATCATGTCGGCATTACCATGGTCTGCACAGATGAACATTACGCCGCCTGTCTTCTTAACTGCATCGCAGGCCTTGCCAACGCATGTGTCAACAGCCTCAACAGCCTTTATTGCAGCTGCCTCAACGCCTGTGTGACCTACCATGTCGCAGTTTGCGAAGTTGCAGATGACAACGTCATACTTAGCTGACTCAATTGCCTCAACGAGCTTCTCGCATACTGCAGGAGCGCTCATCTCAGGCTTTAAGTCATATGTCGGTACCTCCTTCGGTGAAGGAACAAGCACCCTGTCCTCATCCTTATTAGGTGTCTCGATGCCGCCGTTAAAGAAGAAGGTTACGTGTGCATACTTCTCTGTCTCGGCAACCCTGCACTGTGTGAGGCCGTTCTTTGAAAGGAACTCGCCGAGTGTGTTTGTGATTTCCTCCTTGTGGAAGGCTACATCCTTGTTCTTAATTGTCTCATCGTAATCTGTGAAGCATGTATACTGAACCTTTACACGCTCCCCTCTCTCGAAGAAACCAAACTCGTCGTCGCAGAAGCATCTTGTGATCTGACGTGCTCTGTCAGGGCGGAAGTTAAAGAATACGATTGAATCGTTATCCTTGATTGTAGCAACAGGCTTGCCGTCCTTTACAATAACTGTAGGAACGATGAACTCATCATAAACCTTCTGTGCGTAAGAAGCCTCCATAGCCTCAACAGCACTTGCTGCCGTGTTGCCCTCTGCCTTTGTAAGGCAGTCATAAGCCTTCTTAGTACGGTCGTAGTTCTTATCCCTGTCCATTGCATAGTAACGTCCTGAGATTGAAGCGATTTCGCCTACGCCGATTTCCTGCATCTTTGCCTCAAGTGCCTTAACATATGAAAGACCTGAATCCGGTGGTGTATCCCTTCCGTCCATGAAGCAGTGAACATATACCTTCTTAAGGCCTGACTTCTTGCAAAGCTCTAAAAGGCCGTAAAGGTGTGTAATGTGTGAATGTACTCCTCCGTCTGAGAGAAGTCCGTAGAAGTGGATTGCACTGTCGTGCTCCTTGCAGTTGTTAACTGCCTTTAATAACTCGGGAACCTCAAAGAAGTCTCCGTCCTCGATTGATTTAGTAATTCTTGTAAGCTCCTGGTAGATGATACGGCCGGCACCCATGTTAAGGTGTCCAACCTCTGAGTTACCCATCTGTCCGTCAGGAAGTCCTACTGCAAGACCCGAAGCCTGTCCCTCTACAAAAGGACATTCCTTCATAAGTCTGTCAAGGTTCGGTGTCTTTGCCTTATAGATGGCATTGCCGTGTGTCTCCTTACGAAGACCGAAGCCATCCATGATAAGTAATACAACAGGTTTATCGAATTTTCCCCTTTTCTATTCGTTTTTTAATGCTTAATGTTTGCCGTCTGTAAGTCTATCACATTTGAACCCATTATGCTATAATGATTTCATGGAATTTAAACTACATTCGGAATATAAACCAACAGGTGACCAGCCGCAGGCCATTGACAGACTTGTCGATGGCTTTAATAAAGGACTGCAGTTCCAGACGCTTCTTGGAACAACCGGTTCTGGCAAGACCTTCACGATGGCAAACGTCATCGAGAGACTGCAGCGTCCTACGCTTATCATCTCGCATAACAAAACACTTGCGGCACAGCTCTACGGAGAGTTTAAGGAGTTCTTCCCGGAAAATGCCGTTGAGTATTTCGTGTCCTACTATGATTATTACCAGCCTGAGGCCTATCTTCCCTCGACTGATACCTATATCGAGAAGGATTCATCGATAAATGACGAAATCGACAAGCTCCGCCACTCGGCGACTGCCGCACTTTCGGAGAGAAAGGATGTAATCATCATCGCCTCCGTTTCGTGCATTTACGGTCTCGGTTCCCCGATCGATTACCAGAACATGACGGTTTCGCTTCGTCCGGGTCAGGTAAGGGACCGCGATGACATCATGAGGCATCTCATCGACATGCAGTATGTGAGAAATGAGATGGACTTTAAGCGAGGCTCCTTCAGGGCACATGGCGACGTTCTCGAGATTTATCCGTCATATTCTGGCGGTGAGGCCTACAGAATCGAGTTTTTCGGTGATGAGATAGACAGAATCACCTCCTTCGATTCGGTTACCGGAAAGACTAAGCTTAACCTTACACACTGCATCGTATTCCCGGCCTCCCATTACGTTGTTCCAAAGGACAGGATGGAAATCGCATGTGGTGAAATCATGAAGGAAATGAGTGCCCGCGTCGAGTACTTTACCTCGGAGGAAAAGTTCATCGAGGCGCAGCGTATCCGTGAGCGTACAACCTTTGATGTGGAGATGCTCAAGGAAACCGGCATATGCTCAGGCATTGAGAACTACTCTCGCCACTTAAACGGCTCGGTACCCGGAGCTCCGCCGTATACGCTTCTCGACTATTTCCCGAAGGACCTCCTCATAATGGTCGATGAGTCGCATATCACAATCCCGCAGATTCGCGGAATGTATAACGGTGACAGGGCCAGAAAGACCGTGCTCGTGGATTACGGCTTCCGTCTCCCATCGGCACTTGACAACAGGCCCCTTAACTTTACTGAGTTTGAGGAAAAAATTGACCAGATGCTCTTTGTTTCGGCAACACCAGGTGATTACGAGGCTTCCAATGAGCTTCAAAGGGCCGAGCAGATCATCAGACCGACAGGTCTTCTCGATCCGGAGATTGAGGTCATGCCGGTTGAGGGTCAGATTGACAACCTCATAATGAACATCAAGAAGACCACTGAAAAGGGCGACAAGGTTCTCGTTACGACACTCACCAAAAAGATGGCCGAGGACCTCACTAAATACATGCAGGATATCGGCATAAGGGTAAGGTATCTCCACTCCGACATCGACACGCTCGAGCGTTCGGAAATCATCCGCGACATGCGTCTTGACCAGTTTGACGTGCTTGTGGGAATCAACCTCCTTAGGGAGGGTCTTGACATCCCCGAGGTAAGTCTTGTGGCCATCCTCGATGCCGATAAGGAGGGCTTCCTTCGTTCAGAGACATCTCTCATCCAGACAATCGGACGTGCAGCGAGAAATGCCGAGGGCCATGTAATCATGTATGCCGATACCATCACTGATTCGATGAATAAGGCGATTACCGAGACAAACAGAAGGCGCCGTATCCAGGACGAATACAACAAAGCACACGGCATCACACCTAAGACAATCAAAAAGGCCGTAAGAGACCTCATTACGATTTCAAGGGCAGCCGAGGACCCGAGGGCCTCTGAAAAGGATCCCGAGTCAATGTCAAAGGATGAGCTCACCAAGCTTAGCAAGGAGCTTGAAAAGAAAATGCGTGTGGCAGCAGCCGAGCTTAACTTTGAGGATGCAGCCATCTACCGCGACAGGCTCTCTGAAATCAGAAAGATCTTATATGCCTTATAAGAGGCGCCACCTCATTAAAAACAAGGACCACTACACCGCGATAATCGTCGCGGTGTATTTTAATGTCATCCTCCCTGTTATTCGCATCGCCCTTTGTGACGAGGTATCTTTCTCCTTCTATCGCTTCCGTTCCGTCATCACCATCCGGATTTTCGTCATCCGTAAACACCCCGACGACCCTGTGCGTAATATACGCCCCATCCTCCTCGTAGGTCACGATATCTCCGACCTTAATATTTTCAAAATCCTCCCTGTAAAGAAGGACTATCGCACCGGTCCTTACCCCGGGCTCCATCGAGCCAGACATTATGTAAACTAGCCTATAGCCTGCCACAAAATTCATGTCTCCCGTGGCACGGTCCTTTATTGCAATAAAAAGAGTCGCCCCCGTTATTAGGACCGATACCGAAAAGACAATGCACGTCAGTATTTCTTTAAGTAATTTCATGTGGAATCTCCTGCGAACGCAGAAAAAAAGAACCTCAGACATATTTATTGTATGTCTGAGATTCCGTATTGTCAAATCAAAATATGTTAATATTTCGTATATGTTTTGACGTGTGGTTTTAGGCTTAAAATTTCCGATTAATGAAACCGCCTGCCGTGAACCGGGTCGCCGGCTTATTCACATCTTAAATCAGAACTTTCCAGCCTTTGCAGCCTCTGCGATAGCAACTGCTGTAGCAACAGTCATACCAACCATCGGGTTGTTACCTGCACCGATGAGACCCATCATCTCTACGTGTGCCGGAACTGATGAAGAACCTGCGAACTGAGCATCAGAGTGCATTCTTCCGAGTGTATCTGTCATGCCGTATGAAGCAGGACCTGCTGCCATGTTGTCAGGATGAAGTGTACGTCCTGTACCACCACCTGAAGCAACTGAGAAGTAAGCCTTACCAGCCTCAATTCTCTCCTTCTTGTATGTACCTGCAACCGGGTGCTGGAATCTTGTTGGGTTAGTTGAGTTACCTGTGATAGATACGTCAACGTTCTCCTTCCACATGATTGCAACTCCCTCAGGAACTGAGTTAGCGCCGTAGCAGTTAACCTTTGCTCTCGGGCCGTCTGAATATGCCTTGCGGTATACTTCCTTAACTGTGTTTGTGTATGGATCATACTCTGTCTCAACGTATGTGAAACCATTGATACGTGAAATGATGAGAGCAGCGTCCTTTCCAAGACCATTAAGGATAACTCTTAACGGGTTCTTACGAACCTTGTTAGCGTTGTTAGCGATACCGATAGCACCCTCAGCAGCTGCGAATGACTCGTGACCTGCGAGGAAGCAGAAGCACTCTGTATCCTCTGAAAGGAGCATCTTGCCAAGGTTTCCGTGTCCAAGACCAACCTTACGGTTGTCAGCTACAGAACCGTTGATACAGAAAGCCTGAAGGCCCTCTCCGATTGCTGCTGCAGCATCAGCTGCCTCGCGGCAATTCTTCTTGATTGCGATAGCTGCACCTACGATGTAAGCCCAGCAAGCGTTTTCGAAGCAGATTGGCTGAATTCCCTTGATGAGGCCGTATACGTCAAGACCTGCATCCTCAGTAATCTTTCTTGCTTCTTCAACATCCTTAATTCCATATGAGTTAAGGACTTTGGTAATATTTTCTATTCTTCTCTCATAACCTTCGAACAGTGCCATAAGTTTAACCTCCTTAACCCTTATTTAACTTCCTTGTCTGTACGTGGGTCGATAATCTTAGCAGCGTCTGCAACTCTGCCGTACTGACCCTTTGCCTTCTCCCAAGCTGTGTTGGGGTCGTCACCCTTCTTGATGAAGTCTGTCATCTTTCCAAGTGAAACGTACTGGTAACCAATGATCTGATCCTCGCTGTCAAGAGCGATACCTGTTACATAGCCCTCAGCCATCTCAAGGTATCTTGGTCCCTTTGCAAGTGTTCCGTACATTGTACCAACCTGTGAACGAAGACCCTTTCCAAGATCCTCAAGACCTGCACCGATTGTAAGTCCGTCGTCTGAGAATGCAGACTGGCTGCGTCCGTAAACGATCTGGAGGAAGAGCTCTCTCATAGCTGTGTTGATAGCGTCACAAACGAGGTCTGTGTTAAGAGCTTCCATAACTGTAAGACCCGGAAGAATTTCAGATGCCATAGCAGCTGAATGAGTCATTCCTGAGCATCCGAGTGTTTCAACAAGAGCCTCCTGGATGATGCCTTCCTTGATGTTAAGGGAAAGCTTGCAGGCACCCTGCTGTGGTGCACACCAGCCCACACCGTGTGTGAAACCGGAAATGTCTTTTACTTCTTTTGGCTGAATCCACTTTCCTTCCTCAGGAATGGGAGCAGCACCGTGATGAACGCCCTGAGCTACAGGACACATCATTTCAACTTCCTTTGTATAGGTCATGAAATTACTCCTTTCAAAATTGTGCCGATTTACTTGTCTATTTTCTCACAATTTAACTTCTAATTCAAGTATTTCCAATGTTCTTTATTGAAACTTTAAAGGGCGTTATTGCAATGTTTTTGTGCAATTTATAAAAAAACAGGCGGCAACTCCCTTTTACGGAAATCGCCGCCCTTTTAGGCTATTATTCTGGCAATGTTTTTCAACCTTTAATCATTTCAAAATTGCCAACTTTTTATTTATTTTTGACCAGCCGTCTCCTTACTTTGTCCGGTCTTAACACTGTCAATGATTTCTGTAAACTGCTTCTGTTATAAGCCTTAACATTAACACCCAGTTAGAAAAGTTTACACATTTTTCTCGTCTTCAGAAGTTGCAGCCGCGCCCTCTTCCTGCCTTGTTGCAGCTGAATCATCTGCCTGGGCACAAGCATTCTCATTCTTCTTACCGAAAACGCCCTTCTTTTCCTTCTTATCCTTCTTGGCCTTTACCTCTCCATTCGTCTCCCTTTTCGCCCTGTTCCTCTTAATGATGAACGCTATGAGCTTAAAGATTCCGAAGATTACGGCAACTGTAAATACGATGATGATTATTCTTGAAGCAAACCATACAACGAAATCACCAAGACCCTCGAAGAAATCACCCGTACTCTCAACAAAGCCCGTGCTTATTCTCTCAAGGATGCCTGCTTTCGGGCCTGCAGTAACAACAGCAACCTCGGAGATTGAGATATAAACTGTTGAATATGTAACCTTGTTGTCATAGTACT
The DNA here is from genome assembly GCA_030526295.1 of Eubacteriales bacterium. Taxonomy (GTDB): domain Bacteria; phylum Bacillota; class Clostridia; order Lachnospirales; family Lachnospiraceae; genus Avilachnospira. Next base: position 10,120 of record JAUNDA010000048.1, on the reverse strand, counting down.
TGAGGTTTGACTTGATGCTGTCAATCTCATAGCGAAGGTTAGCGAGCCTCTCCTCGAGTGCAATGATGGTTTCAATGTCCTCAGCCTTTTCCATAAGCTCGAGAAGCCTTGCCTGCTCAACCTCGAGTGATTTAACCTTTGTGTCAAGATCGGCATACTGGAGTGTTACATCCTCAACATACTCGTTAATGCTTGTAATCTTTCCATTAACGAATGCAGTATCAAGGAACTCCTGAAGCCTTGTCTGCGGGATTCTTGCCGTAATGTCCGCAAATCTCCTTGAGTTTGAATAGTTGTTGTCATAGAGGCTTGAGGACTCAACGTATCCGCCAAGCTCAGTAATTTTTGTCTTAATGCCGCCGACGAGGTCGTCAAACGAAGACGTGCTTAATGAAACATTGACATTCTTAATGAGCTTTGTCTCATATGACTCATACTGTCCTGCTGCCGGTGCCGCTCCCGCTTCCATCGCAGAAGCCTCATAATCATAGGCTGCCTCCTCGGCCATCATGACCTTGTTGTTAACTCCGTATGAGCCACTGGCCATAGCCGCAGCTGTTTCAGGCATTGCCGCATCATAGTAGCTTCCACTCGTTGTGCTCTTTGAGCTTCCGCACGCCGAAAGGCTTAATGCAAGCGCTGCCGATAAAACGATTAAACCAATATTCCTGAACCTTTTCATAATAATCTCCTTTTCAAAATCATTATACCTATTATTTACTGCTTGAAAACAGAAGTAATCCAATTATAAGAACAACGTAAGAATTCTTTTTTTTCCTTTACCCGTATTCTGCTTTTGTTAATAATTCGGCTGTTTTTTTTCGGTTTTAGTCATAAAAATACTTCAACTTATTTCGACTTTACCTTTTATCTCTTTGGCTCTATACTTGGTATTGAAAAAGGAACGCAAAGAGACTATACTCCTAATAATTTGTGTTTATTTGGGGGATTTATGAAAAACAAGGGTCTTGGTTTTATTCTGGCCATAGTTTCTGCTGTTCTTTACGGACTCATGCCGCTTCTTACAAAGACAATCTACGCAAGCGGCAGCAACTCATACACGGTTGCCTTCTTAAGGATGGTACTCGGAACCATCACATTTCTGATTCTTTTCAAAATTACATCCAAAGAATCTTTAGGCATATCAAAGCACGAGCTTAAACAGCTTGTTATCTGTGCACTTGCATACGGTATTACACCGTTCCTGCTTTATACATCATACAACCACCTGGCTTCGGGACTTGCAACTACGATTCACTTTGTGTATCCGGTATTTGTTGTCATCGGAAGCGTTCTCTTTAAAATCGAGAAGCTCACTAAAAGAAAGCTTTTGTGCTGTGCCCTCTGCATGGCGGGAATACTGGCCTTCTATACACCTGGTGGCAACATAAGCATAATGGGAATCCTTATAGCTCTGCTTTCAGGTATCACCTATGCCTATTATACGGTATACCTTGCGGCCTCAGACCTTCTTGGAATGAATGCCTACAAGCTTTCCTACTGGATTCACCTTATTTCAGCCGTAATGCTTGGTATACTTGCACTTATTCTTAGGAAGTTCATATGGCCTGGAACATTTAACGGCTGGACCTTCATGCTGATGCTTGGTCTTTTAACGGCAACTGCAAGCTTTCTTTACCAGCGTGCGGCAAAGCATGCCGGTGCACAGAACACAGCAATGCTTTCGACCTTCGAGCCGCTTACAAGCGTAATTGTCGGCTATTTCGTATATTCGGAGGCCCTTACCGGAAGAAACATCCTCGGTATTGTATTCATCCTTCTTTCAGTAATCCTTTTAAGTACCGAGGGAAGAAAAAAGTCATGAGCATGCTGCATGCTCACGCAAATCATTCTAACAATAGAGTGCCTTTCATAAAGGCATGATTCGTGCTCATCCAGTCTTCGTCCGGCTTGCAGCAATAGCCTGCCGGTTGAACCATTTTTCTCATCTTTTATTTTGGAGCAGGCGGGGTTTCCAAAATCCCGCTGCTTCAAAGACTTTCAAAAAACCTATCTAAAAATCATTTCTTTTTCAATTCCAAGGAGGAATCCAATGAACAGATGTGACATCATCGAGGAACTACGAAAACGCGGCTATGACGCACAGCCAAAGGAATCAATGAAAAACGGTGTGCTCTTTAATGGCATTATCATTAAAAACGGAACAGACACCACTCCGATCATTTACACTGATTCCATAACAAAAAACAACACCGACATTGGAACTGCTGCCGACGAGGTACTGCGTATTTATTCCGAAAACAGAACGCTTAACCTCGACTTAAACAGCTTCTTTAATCACGAGCGGTTTATGAATAACGTAAGAATCGGCATGCAAAAGACCTCCGATGAACCAATCATTAAAAAGCCGACGCTTTTTGACGGCATTGAACAGTATCTTTATGTCGCGGCCGAATCAGGCGACACCATCTATTCGACAAAGGTCACCGATGTCCTTTTGTACGAAACGAAGGCTGATTTAGATTTGACCTGGGCCAGGGCGCTTGAAAACACCATAAAAGAAAGCACCATTACGCCCGTCATGAAAATGCTTGAGGAAAAGGCAAGCGGGCTCGATTTCCTCCCTGACATTGAACCAGGCGAAGCGGATCACGAAATCTTTGTGATAACAAACAAATGCGGTATCAAGGGTGCATCGGCAATTCTAAATAGCGAAATCCTCATTAACCTTGCTGAAAGCTTCTTTACTGACACACTTATCATAATCCCATCCTCCATCCACGAAATGCTGGTAATCCCCGACATTAATAAGTATCCTCTCTCCTATTACAGTGAAATGGTAAAATTCGTAAACGAAAGCGCCGTTCCTGAATATGACCGACTTACAGACATTGCCTACCGCATGAGCCTGCCGGTCATTAAGGTCATTCATGAGTAGAATCTAAATAAGCAATTTATTCTGTATCCATTTCTCTAAATATAACACAATGTACCCCATAGGATTTGTCAGAGGACCGTTCGCGCTTAAGCGGAGCTTGGCCCAGCGAGGTCTCTCTGACAAATCTAATTTAGGTTATTTTTCAAAATCTCTTAATGTGACAATCCAGCATTAATATCCCGTCATTTAGGACAAAATCTCAATATCCCACAGCTTAACTTCAACGCCAATTCTAGTATAAAAAACGCACATCGGCTCATTGCAGTCCGGTGTGCGTCTTTTGTTTTAATATTATTCTGATTTCTGTTTTTGTTATGAGGGAAACAGACAACCCTTAAGCGAAGCCCCGCACAGCTTAAATCACAGGTGTGCGCCCTTTAATAAAATCAAAGTCTCTCGCTCTTATATACATCGAGGAAGTACTTGTATGTGTCAACCCTGAGTTCGCCACATGCAAGCTCGTCACATGCGATGTATGCGTTGTTGTGCATGTTAAGTGCTGAAATTGTCCACATCTGGTTAAGTCCGCCCTCTACGCACTCCTTAAGTGCCCTTGCCTTGTTGTGGCCGTTGATGAGAAGAAGAACCTCTCTTGAATCTGTAACTGTGCCAACACCTACTGAAAGTGCACGTGAAGGAACCTGGTTAGGATCGCCATCGAAGAAACGTGAGTTAGCAATCTTTGTATCCTCTGTAAGGTCACGGATGCCTGTTCTTGAAGCAAGTGATGTGAATGGCTCGTTGAATGCGATGTGTCCGTCAACGCCTGATCCGCCGAGGAAGAGGTCGATTCCGCCATATGAAGCAATCTTCTCCTCATAAGCTGCACACTCACCCTCAAGATCCTCTGCCATGCCGTTAAGAATGTTGATGTTCTCAGCCGGGATGTCAATGTGGTTGAAGAAGTTGTCATGCATGAAATACCAGTAGCTCTCGTGATGTGTTCTCTCAAGGCCTACATACTCATCCATGTTGAAGGTAACAACGTTCTTGAATGAAACCTTACCTGCCTTATTAGCCTCAATGAGTCTCTTATAAACGCCGAGTGGTGATGAACCTGTCGGAAGTCCGAGTACGAACGGCTTGTCACCCTTGTGGCTGTTGATTGCTTCCATGATGTGGTTTGCTGCCCACTCACACATTTTGTCGTAATCTTTCTGGATAATAACCTTCATTAATTATCTACTCCTTTATCTTTCAGTTTGTTAACTGCTGCGTTTTAAAGTTTACCATAAACAGTGATAAAAATCCATTCCCTCAAAATGCAGCATAATTTATCATTAATCACAGCACAAGCCCAAAATTTGGAAGTTGCTGTTAATTTCACATTGCCCCAGGCTTATTTAAGCACTGAGATTGCATCTGAGATTGTCTTCTCGTATGCTTCCCTTCCGTACTTATCAACCTCGGCCTTGTCCTTTGTGCCGTGTGTAAGGCATCCCGCACCGCCGATACATCCGCCGATACATGCCATACCCTCGATGAAGTTTGCATCAAGCACACCCTTGCTCTTCTTTAAAAGTGCAAGCCTGCACTCCTCTATTCCGTCGCAGGCACATGCCTTAAGTTCAAAGTCAGTATCACCGTGCTCCTTAAGACCCTCTGCAACAGCATCTGAAAGACCGCCTGAACGAGCAAAGATTCTTCCGAAATATGAAGCATTGTCAAGAACATCCTCATCAAGCTCAGTGATGTCAATGTCCTTTGAATCAAAGAGCGCCTGAAGCTCCTCAAAGGTCATCGCAACATCAACATACTGCTTGATGTTCTCCTTCTGAACCTCGCCCTTCTTTGCAGTACACGGTCCGATGAAGACAATCTTGCTGCCCTTTTCAACCTGCTTTAAGTACTTCGCAATTGTGGCCATTGGTGAAAGGTTATGCGAAACGAACTTCACAAGGTCCGGGAACTCCTTCTCAACATAGCTTACAAATGCCGGACAGCATGAGCTTGTAAGGAAGCCCTTCTCAACAAGCTCCTTACTCTCTGCGTCAGCTACCATGTCGGCACCGAGTGCTGCCTCTACAACAGTATAGAAGCCAAGCTCCTTAAGGCCCTTAATAACCTGGCCAAGCCTAGCATATGCAAACTGTGATGAAATCGACGGTGCAACAACTGCAAATACCTTGTACTTAGTGTTGCCCTCGCTCTTTTTAATGAGGTCGATTGCATCGAGGATGTATGACTTATCTGTGATTGCTCCGAACGGACACTGGTATACGCATGCACCGCATGAGATACACTTATTGTTGTCGATTGCAGCCGACTTGTCCTCGCTCATTGTGATTGCATGGATTTTGCACGCATTCTCACACGGACGCTTTCTGTTTACGATTGCAGTGTAAGGACAAACCTTTGCACATGCTCCGCACTCCTTGCACTTTGACTTGTCAATGTGTGCAACATGGTTTGAGTCGAATGAAATGGCACCGAACCTGCACGCGTCAACACATCTGTGTGCGAGACAGCCCCTGCAGGAATTTGTAACCTCATGTCCTCCCATCGGACACTCGTCACAGGCCGTGTCAATTACCTCTATTACGTTAGGGTTACTCTTGTCACCGCCCATTGCGAGCTTGACTCTTTCCGCAAGGATTGCCCTCTCCTTGTATACGCAGCAGCGCATTGTCGGTGTTTTTCCGGGGACAATCAGCTTCGGTATGTCAGTAACCTTCTCGAGAAGTCTGTCAGCCCATGCGAGCCTTGCGACCTCTCTTAATACCTTGTATTTAAGATGCTGTACCTTTGTATCGAATTTATACATGATTCCCTCTTTCTTTTGTAAAATCAGAAATAGCTTACCTTGATTCTCTTGCCCATCTTCTTAAGGCATGTCGTGAGCTCCTCAACAAGATTCATCTTGATGTTGAAGTTAATCGGCAGGTCCGGGTTCTGGTGTGCCGGATTAACCGCACGTCCAACATAGAAGTTAATGTCCGTTGCTTCCTCGAAAAGAAGCTGGCATATCAGTGAGGCACCGTCACGCTTAAAGCTCCACTGCTCATAGAGCTCGTTCTGGTCGAGCGCATCCTTTGCATACTCGATAACCTTGTTGATGGTGATAACGCCCTCAGTCACAAGGTCAACGCCCTCAATTTCCGCAATCGGCGGAACATCGCTTCTTTCAAACGAAAGTGTCGCCTTTACCTCTTTGCCGAGATACTTTGCGGCAATCTTCGAGGTTGTTCCTCCGCATACGATGTGCTTTCCCTCCTTAGAGAAGAAAAGCGTCATCATTCTGTCGTTGTCGTCCCTGTTACGCGGCGGTCCGAACAGAATGTTTACCGGATTACGTCTTCTTATCTTGACAACACATGCTGTCGCATCATCGCCCGGACGGTAGCCGTACTCCTTGTCGCACTGGTCAACGAGCATGGTGGCAAGTGTCTTTGCAGTATAGCCCGCACATGAGATACCGCGCATAAACTCAGCGATATCCTCCCACTTCCAGCCGAAATTAAACGCAAGGCCGATTCCCGCATGCGGGCAGCCGTCACTCATCGCAACCATTATGTCATTCTCACGAAGCTTAATGCTTGACTTTAAGACACTCTTTCCGCAGATGTTTATCTCCTGCTTCGGATAGTCATAAAGCTCGCCGTCCCTTATGAAGATGACATTCGGGTTGTCAAACTGGATGAGGTCGACAGTATCGTTGTTTATAAGATGCATTATTGTAAAGGTGGATTAAGCAACTCCCCTTACCGAGCATATCGGAAGCGTTGCGGCAATCGTCGATACGCAGTCCTCGAGCTTAAGTCCCTCAGCCATCATTGTTGAGATGATTTTTGATGTAAGCGTTGATAGGATACTCGCCTTAACACCGCTTCCAAGGCCGTCTGCCAGAACTATTACTGTCGAATTCTCGCCCTGCTCAACGATATCCACATGGTCTCCGCACAGCTGCTCACCCTCGTGGTTAATGCTTTTCCAGCCAATGTCAGCACACAGATTATTCATCGCCGATCGACTCCTTTAACTTTGTAAGGGCTATCTTTGTTTCCGCTGCAGTCTCACCGAGAAGTGAAGCGATTTCCTGAACGATTCTCATCTGCTTGTCAACAACCTTGTCAGCGATTTCAACTGTCTGGCGGCTGATGTTCTCCTTCTTCTCGCGCTGAGCCTGTTCCTCAGTCACATCCCTAAGGATGCAGAGGATCATCTTGTATTCCCTGTCGTAAACGACTGTCTTTTCAACATATTTTCCGTACTCGGCAAGGTATTCCCTCTTGTCGTGGATGCTTGAGCTTCCTGAAAGAACGTTTATGAAATCAAGCGGCTCCATGATACGGATAACCTGGTCTCCGAGAATGTTTGACGCATTCTGAAGATTGAAAATCTTGAGTGCCGCCCTGTTAATCTGCTGCACCTCGAGCTTTTCGTTAAGAACGATAAGACCGTTCGGTGAGTTTCTAGAAATTGTATCCGAGAAGTTCTCTGCCTTCTCCTTAAGGAACGGAAGGCACATTGAAATCTCTGCCTTGCCCTGAAGGATGGCAATAGCCTTCTCACGGCAGGTGTCGTAGCCGCATGAGCCGCAGTTAAGCTGGTCTGCGGGCTTAAGCTTGCCCATCTGGTGAAGTGTCTCGCGGATTTCCTCCTCGCTTGGAACGTGGCATCTCTGCTCGATGATTGAGAAGTTCTTTTCAATCTCCCTCATCGGAGGCTGCTCTACCTTGAAATCCTTCTTGCCTGCATACCTTGCAACAGCCGTATATTCCTTGATTGGTGATGCGTGGTACTTCTCCATTACAGGTCCGCCGATACATGAGCCTGCACATGCTGACATCTCGATAAAGCAGTTCTTTGCATTGCCTGCCTCGATATCCTTTAAAACGGCAATGCAGTTTTCCATGCCGTCAATTGCCATATATTCATACTTTGGATTGTCAAGAGCCATTGTCTTAAGGATACCACCCGTTGTCGGGAAGAATCTTGCCCTTGAATGCTCATCGGAATCCATCCTCTTTTCAGGCTCAACGCCCTCAGCCTTAAACCATGCTGTAAGCTCGTCAAATGTGAGCACCGCATCAACGATTCCCTCATAGTGCTGTGCCTCATCCTTCTTTGCAAGACAAGGTCCTACGAATACAGTCTTTGCATTCGGAATGCGCTTCTTGATGTCCTTACAGTGAGCCTGCATCGGGCTCATTACATCTGCAAGGTACGGAAGAATCTTCGGGAAATGCTTCTGGATGAGAAGGTTTACCGAATGACAGCATGAGGTGATGATGACATTTCTCTCCTCCTCAAGCATCTTTTCATAGGCTGTCTTAACGATTGTTGCACCGATAGCAGTCTCCTCAACATCAAAAAAGCCAAGCTTCTTTACAGCCTCCCTCATTGACTCTATGCCGACTCCCTCATAATTAGCAATAAATGAGGGTGCAAGGCTTATTACAACCGGGTCTCCGCTTTGCATAAGAACCTTAACCTTCTCAGTCTCGTCCACTATCTGCTTTGCATCCTGCGGACATACAACGAAGCAGCGTCCGCACATGACGCACTCATTTCCGATGATATACGCCTGGTTACCCGAAAACCTGATTGATTTGATCGGGCAGTGGCGGATACACTTATAGCAGTTCTTGCAGTTTGATTTTTTTAATGTAAGACACTCCATTTATGTTCTCTCTCCTATCAGAACCTTGACAATACTTTTTCCTTAAAGAAATCATTAAAGCCCTCGGGCGTAACACCTGTTACAATCTCATCGTCAACTGTAAGCGTTACTCCCACACGATTGCACTGGCCGGTGCAGAAGCTTCCGGCAAGTGTGATTTCATTCTCAAGTCCGTTATCCTTAATGGCATTTTGCAAAAGTTCGATGATTTTTGCCGAACCCCTTAAATGACATGATGAACCCACGCAAATCTGAATGATCATTTTTTTATTTCACCTTATTTAAAATATTATTCTCAAAGAATTCCCCTACAGAATCCGGTGTTACCGAATGGAAATCCTCATCAACAGTTACACATACGCCCTTCTGGCACTGACCCATGCAGAAGGTTCCAGCAAGCTCGACCTTGTCGCCGAGTGCATTTTCATTAATAAGACTCTGAAGCTGCTCAACAACCTGTCTTGAGCCCTTGATGTGACATGAAGATCCGATACAAACCGTTACTTTCATTTTAATTCTCCTTAAACCCTAAATAAACCAAAGTCCCGCTCCCGATAAGCGGATTCAACATCAATAGTCAAATGCATCAACGCACTTCTGGAAAAACTCGCGCTCGGCCTCATTTCCCTTTACAATCAGTGACGCTGCAACAATCGGAATCCATTTATGGACATATTCCTTTTCCGTATCGCTCTTCTCGCAGAAAAGGTCAAGGTACTTGTCAGCACCCTCGATGTCACCATGCAGTCTAAAAAGAAGGAATGTCTTAGCAGCATCCGCAGATGCGCTTCCCTGTGTTGCATGAGCCCAGTCGATAAAACACGGTGTTCCGTCCGGTTTAATTATGATATTTGAAGGATAGAAATCTCCATGGCAAAGCTTGTCATGAACAGGCAGCTCCTCAAGGCGTGCATGAAGGCCATAGCGGACTGTTGCCGGAAGTTCTGTGTCACAGATTTTCCTGTTCATCTTGTCCTTAAGCCTTAAAAGCTCACCACATTTCTTAAGATGTACCTGAAGCTGCAGGTCAGCGAGCATTTCGATGTACTCGTCCTTTTTCTCAGGGTTTTCCTTCATGAGTCTTGAGAGCGTTTTTCCCTCAATATACTCTGAAACGATGGTCCATTTGCCGTCGATCATCATAACCTCGAGAATCTTCGGAATACAAAGTCCTGTTTCCTCAACCCTGGCCTGGTTTAAAGCCTCGTTTAAAACATCTGCCTTTGAATAGTTCCTGTCAAAAACCTTGTAGACCCTGTCACCATCACGGTAAATGGTCTTATTGTTCCTGACAGCAATGATTCTGTCAAGCTCCATATACTGTCTCCTCTCGTGTAATGCAAGTTCCTAATTTTCCATTTATAGTCTATCACAAAAAAAAGACAGTTGTCACTATGACAGCTGACATAAATTTTCACTATTTTTCCCTCTTTGTTTGTGTATTTTTTTTGTTTTTTTATCCACCTTTCTAATAAGGTTTCATATTGCGACTTTTCACTGTCGTTTTGCAATTAATGGGCAACTTTATTAAATTTCCGAAGGCTTCGTCAGAGGACCGTTCGCGCTTAAGCAAAGCTTGGTTGCGCGAGGTCTCTCTG
>JAUNDA010000047.1 GCA_030526295.1 Eubacteriales bacterium | reverse complement strand
TTCCTTTAGCATTAAGGAAGCCAAAAACCGAGCCCTCACCCTCAAAAATAACGGCGTAAAAAAGCATCGGAAGAAGCACCATGTAGCGCTCATGTGTTAACACTGCGAGTATGTAGCACAAAAGTCCCGCAAAAAACTTAAGTGTGCAGCCCTCCTTCATGTATCCGTAAAGGGATATCATCATGAGAAGCACAAATAAAAGCGCTACGGATTCCACCAGTCCCACCAGCTGTGAAACCTGGTAAAACGAAAATCTGCAAATCGAAAATGCCACCGACAGAAGCAGGCTAAGCACATATCCGCCGCCAACGCCTCTTAAAAGGCTACGAAGGAAGCTGTAAAGAATAAATGAGGTGATAATTAAAATCAGAAGATTCACATATATGACCATCTGCAGGTTTGTCCCCGCTATCTTAAGCACACTCCAGGCCATTAGCCAGTAGACGGGCCTAAAGTAGTTTGCATGCTTTGGGAAAACATATCCGAGGAACCCCGGGTTTTCATTAAAGTCATTCCAGAGATAAAGATCGTCAACAAAAAGCCATGACATGTGAACGCCACGGTTAACAATCAAAACAAATGCCGTGATGACAAGAAGTGCCACAGCATCCATTATCGCTCTTTTGTTTTTCTCATTTAAATTATTCGTATTCTTCTCCGCGGCTTTAGCCAAATTCTAATTCTTAATATCCCAGGTATCCAATACCCGATACGTTAACCACTCGGTTACTAAATTGCCGAGGATTCCCCTTAATGTCCTAAAGGATTATTGTACCAAACTTGCTTGTTATTGTACATATTTACAGTACCATCTTCCATTCTCAGTTTCACCATTATTCCTGTTTTTAGCCTTTTTCCCGGAGCTTTTTCCGGCAATATGGTCCCACTTCGACAAAACAATTCATAGGTGCAATAAATAACGTACAATAAATAAAAAAGGCGTGGCCACATCGATATGGTCACGCCCCAAATTCAAATATTATTTATCTCCTGACAGCTTCTCCTTCGTTTTCGAACGTCAGTTCATAAAGCCGTCACCAGATTGCTTACGCGATAGGCTCGAAGTCAGCTGCGCCGTGCTTGCAAAGCGGGCAGATGATATCCTCAGGAAGCTCGTCTCCCTCATAGATATATCCGCATACTGTACATACAAAGCCCTTCTTGCCCTCTGTCTTTGGCTTCGGCTTAACATTCTTCTGGTAGAAGGTGTAAGTCATTGTCTCAACCTTGGACATAACTCTTGCCTCTGTTACCTCACAGATGAACATTCCGTGTGAATCAAGGTCAACATAGTCAACTACCTTCAGTGAAAGCACTGCGTTAATGTAACGCGGAAGGAATGCAAGACCGTTGTCTGATCTCGGGATTGGCTGCTCGCAGTCAGCGAACTTGTCTACGCTTCTGCCGCTCTGGAAGCCGAACTTCTCGAATACCTTGAACGGAGCCTCTGTTGAAAGGCAGTTAACATTCATGATGCCTGTCTGCTTAACAACGTGGTGTGTGTAGTTAGCCTTGTTAATGTTAACAGCAACCCTGTACGGAGAATCTGTAAGCTGGCATACTGTATTAACGATGCATCCGTTGTCCTTCTTGCCGTCATTTGATGTAACAACATAGAGGCCGTAACCGATGTTGAAGAGAGCCTTCATATCGTTCTTGTCAGCTGTCTCTGCGCTTCTCTGTGTGTAATCGATGCAAAGCTCGTCAGCAAGTGCCTCAAGCTGTGCCTTTGAAGCATCGTTGAGTGCAGACTTGATGCTTACTGTTGTATCTGTAAACTTAATGTCCTTTGAACCCTCGAACATCTTCTTGATTGTCTTGGCTGCCTGCGGAGCCCATGAACCGTTCTCGATGATACCGATTGTTCTGTTTCTGTATCCTCTCTCTGTAAGGTGCTCAATGAAGGTCTTCATGAACGGGAAGATATCAGCGTTATATGTTGTTGTTGCAAGAACGATGCGTCCGTATCTGAATGCATCCTCTACTGCCTCAGGCATGTCATCCCTTGCAAGGTCTGATACAGCAACCTTCGGGCATCCCTTCTTCTTAAGAAGCTCTGCAAGCTGAAGGGCAGCTGTCTTTGTGTTTCCGTAAACTGATGTATAGAATACTGCGATTCCGTCGCTCTCTACACCATATGATGACCATGTGTCATAGAGTCCAAGGTAATATCCGAGATTCTCGTTAAGAACCGGTCCGTGAAGCGGGCAGATTGTCTCAATCTCAAGTCCCTTTGCCTTTGCAAGAACGTTCTGAACCTGTGCACCGTACTTTCCAACGATTCCGAAGTAATATCTTCTTGCCTCGCAAGCCCATCCCTCAGGATCCTCAACATCGTTTGCACCGAACTTTCCAAAGCCGTCAGCAGAGAAAAGAACCTTGTCCTTTGAATCATATGTCATGAGAACCTCTGGCCAGTGAACCATCGGAGCAGCTACAAATGTAAGTGTATGCTCACCAAGCTCAAGTGTGTCGCCTTCCTTAACAACGATTCTTCTGTCAGAGAAATCAGTTCCGAAGAAGTTGTTCATCATAACGAAAGCCTTGTCTGAAGAAACAATCTGTGCATTCGGATATGCCTTCATGAAGTTTACGATGTTAGCTGAGTGGTCAGGCTCCATGTGCTGAACAACCAGGTAGTCCGGGATTCTGTCGCCGAGAGTATCTGTAATGTTGTCAAGCCACTCATGTGTAAAGTTCTTGTCAACAGTATCCATGATGGCAATCTTCTTATCGATGATTGCATATGAGTTGTAGGCCATTCCAAGCGGAACAACATACTGTCCCTCGAAAAGGTCAATCTTGTGGTCGTTAACACCTACATATAAAATATCTTTTGAAATCTTCATCTTTTCCTCTACCGTTTAAAAATGATTAATGTTTAAGGATTCCAGCACACCTAAGGTGTAGAAGGCTCCAAAATAGTAGCAGGAGGACCGAGGTCCGCCACGATTATTTTAGCATATCCAGAGTACGCCCGCAATGTTAATCGGGTCACCAGGTTAAAAAAGAGGGAAGGGAAAATTCCCCTCCCTCATGGATTTTTTATTTATCCGTTATAGGTTTTCAATTAGCCAAAGTATCTCTCAAGAAGACCCTTGAATGCCTTGCCGTGTCTAGCCTCGTCTCTAGCCATCTCGTGAACTGTGTCGTGGATAGCGTCAAGTCCAAGCTCCTTAGCAAGCTTAGCAAGCTCTGTCTTTCCTGCTGTTGCGCCGTTCTCAGCTGCAACTCTTACTGTAAGGTTCTCCTTTGTTGAAGGGCTTACAAGCTCACCGAGCATCTCACAGAACTTTGAAGCATGCTCAGCCTCTTCCCAAGCTGCCTTCTCCCAGTAGAGACCGATCTCCGGATATCCCTCTCTGTGTGCTGCACGAGCCATAGCAAGGTACATACCAACCTCACAGCACTCTCCCTCGAAGTTAGCCTTAAGACCCTCGATGATTCTCTCATCAACGCCCTTAGCTACGCCGATAACGTGCTCAGCTGCCCATGCCATATCCTCGTCCTGTGCATTGAACTTCTCTGCAGGAGCCTTACATACCGGACATGCCTCCGGTGCCTTCTCGCCTTCTGCTACATAACCACATACTGTGCAAACCCACTTCTTCATAATTGATTTTCTCCTTTTTTGTTTTTGATAATGATTGATTAATTTTTGTTTTAGCTATTCCGTCACCTTCGTTTAACCGGAGGCTTCGGAATTTACTTACTGACTTTAGTGCTACATTCTTCACAATGACCATATACAGTCAGATCATGAGACTCAATTGTTCCCGGAACAGATACGTCAATCTTTTCATGCGGCACATCGAAGATCTTTCCACATTCGAGGCATACATAGTGCGCATGTGTGTGCACGTTGTAATCGAATCTTTCCTGGCTGCTGCCGAGTCGGATACGTCTTACCTCTCCTTCGTCTGCAAGCTGATTAAGATTTCTGTAGACCGTTCCCAGACTTATGTTTGGCAGCTCCTGCCTCACATAGAAATAAACATCATCTGCTGTAGGATGTGTCGTATTGTTATCCAGAAATGATCTTATCATTTCTCTCTGTTTTGAAAACTTTCTCTCGCTCATGCGATAATGATAACAGTTACTATTTTTATTGTCAAGTGTTTTTTCTATTTTTTCTGGACTTTTTTATTTTCATGTTTTATAAGCGAGAACCCATTTTAAACTGTAACTACTATTGGAAGATAGCACAGTCTTTTTCTTTAAAAACACGCTGCAATATAGAACTGCTACCGGACATTAGGCGAGTACCGGATATATCTCTTTTGGAAATCCGGATAACTAAAAAGCCAGGCAAGAAGCGTTATCCTCTTACCTGACCTTAGTTTATTCCTCTATCGTAATAAAGCGGATTGAGTTTGGCTGCGGGATCGGGATGTTACGCTCACTCATAATGAGAAGCCCCTTCTCGTAGTCAATCTTAAAGAACGAAAGCTCGTTTGATGCATAGTTTGCTACTGCAAGGTGCTTTTCATCCGGGAAAAGTGAGATGTCCTTCGGATAGTCACCGCTTATAGGAAGTGATGACATCATCTCAAGGTCTCCTGTTTCAGGGTCAGCCTTAAACATTGAAACCGTATTCTCGCCGGCATTTGATACGAACATATAGCGTCCGTCCTTTGTCACCCTCATGGCAGCAGCTGCTGTCTGTGAGATGTCGCCCTCCTTAGTTGTTGTAAGGATTTCCTTTACCTTCTTAAGTACAGGAGCCTTTCCCGTGTCCTCATAGGAATATACCTCAACTGCATCCTTGATCTCATAAATAAGATACATGTATTTTCCGTCAGGACTGAAGCGGAAGAATCTTGGTGATGAACCAAGCTCACATCTTAAGGCTGATACCTGCTCAAGCATCTCTGCATTTTCATCGAACCTGAAGATTCTTATCTGGTCGATTCCCGAATCAACAGAGAAAAGATACTTTCCGTCTGTTGTGATTCTGCAGCAGCTGATGTGTGGTCTAAAGGTTCTCTCTGCAACAGAGCCAAAGCCCTGGTCGTAGAACTGGTGTGAAATCTTTCCAAGGGAACCGTCCTCATTAATGCGAAGAATAGTGCACTTGCCGTCATGGTAGCCCGCAACACATAAGAAACGGTCATCCATCGAAACAGACAGATGGCAGCCCCTCATGCCGTTAATCTTTTTCGTGTTAAGCTTCTCGAGGTCTCCGTCTGGCTTAATGATATATGAAGTAACACCATACTCCGAAACAGCGTAGAGCTTGTCCTTCTTTCTTGAGCGGATGATGTAGGAGCAGTTATATTCATCAATTTCCTTACGGAAGGTGAATTTGCCCCTCTCGAGGTCAACATCAAATATTGAAATTCCTTTGTTTTTGCCGTTGTAGCAGTAGCTGCCTACATAGGCCATAACTTTTTTTGACATAATTTTCCAGTAATGCGTTGGGCCTCCGGATTCCGAAAGCCCGCAAGCTAAATTCAAGTTAAATTCTTTTGTCTTTTTCGCACCCTATGGGATGCATCTTCCAAAAACGATTATACGTTAGAAGCGGCAATCTTAATCTTTGACCAAAGCTCTGCAATGATCTTTCTTGCCTTCTCGTCGTAGTGGAATACCTCGTCGTTTTCATTCTCACGGCTTGGAACATAAGCGCTAATGCCCTCATACTCTCCGCCCTCGCCGCTAAGCTCCTCGAATACCTCAACGTTAGGTGATGTATATCCAACAGTTACAGAGTTATCAAGTGCTGCCTCGTAGCTTGAGATGTAGTTGATCCACTCGTGTGCAAGCTCAACGTTCTGGGCATTCTTCGGGATAACCATTGCATCGATCCAGAGGTTTGTTCCTGTCTCAGGCATGTAGAAGCCCATGTTCTCGTTCTCGCTTAATACGTAAGCCGCATCGCCTGAGTAAAGAAGACCAAGTGCCTTTCTGCCCTGTGCCATGTTGTCGATGATCTCGTCTGTAACGATTTCAGGCTCCATTGTGTTAACAACCTCAAGGAGGAACTCATATGCCTCGTTAAGCTCAGCCTCGTCATTTGTATTCATCGAATATCCAAGATACTTAAGCGCCATCATGAGTGAGTCACGCTCTGAATCATAGAGATAGATGTCTCCCTTATACTTCTGGTTCTTGAAGATTCCATAGCCCTCAGCCTCAAGGTCAGCCTCGTCTACCTTTGTTGTGTCGTAAACGATACCTACTGAGCCCCAGAAATAAGGAACGGCATATTTATGCTCGGCATCAAATTCCATGTTTGCAAGAACGGTCTTGTCAAGCTTATCGAAGCATGTGATCTTTGAAAGGTCAAGCGGCTGGAGAAGATCCTCCTGCATGAGACGCTCGATCATGTAATCAGACGGTACGATAACATCATACTTGTCACCGTTTGCAACCTTAATGTACATCGACTCGTTAGAATCGAAGTTGTCCATAAGAACCCTGCAACCGAACTTCTTTTCAAAATTGCTTATTACATCCTCACCTATATACTCTCCGGGATTATAGAAGTGAAGAGTCTGTCCCGAATACTTTCCTGAGTCAGTTGAAGCATTTGCTGCCTGTGTAGCAGTGTCCGAAGAACCGTTGCTGCCGCAGCCTGCAAGAAGAGCCATAGTTAAAGAAACACAAACCAATAATGAAATTACTTTTTTCAATTTTTTTCTACCCCTTTCTCCCTTCTTTCCTTAATTAAGGGAATGACATTGATTATTACTAGCACAATCGTGATGATTGCAACTATCAGAGTTGAAATGGCGTTAATGCTCGGGTTTACCCTCTTACTCATCGAATAAACCATAATCGAGAGGTTCTTAACGCCCCTGCCCGTTACGAAGTATGAGATGATGAAATCATCAAAGCTCATTGTGAAGGCGATGAGTGCACCGCTCACGATACCCGGCTTAATCTCCGGAACTATTACCTTCGTAAGTGCCTGCCATGGTGTGCATCCGAGGTCCATCGCCGCATCGGCGAGGTTCGGATCAAGGCTTTTTAATTTCGGCATGATGCTGAGTATAACATAAGGAATACAAAATGCAATATGTGCGAGCATCATTGTAAGAAGTCCTCGCTCAATTCCGAGTGTTATGAAGAACAGCATGAGTCCGATTGCCGTTACGATTTCCGGGTTCATAACCGGGAAATCATTAATCTGTAAAACGAGGTCGCGGACGGTCCTCTTTGATTTTGAAAGACCGATGGCTGCAATCGTTCCTATAAAGGTTGAAACAACTGTCGCAACAACCGCAACGATGATTGTCGTGTAAAGCGACTCCATCATGGCCGTATTCTTAAAGAGCTTCTCATACCACTGGAGTGAGAATCCCGTAAAGTGTGTAAGTGACTTACTCTCATTAAATGAGAAAAGTATTACAAAGAGAATCGGCAGATAGAAGAAAATGAGTGCCAGTGCCATAAGGAGGCTTCCTATCGGGCGTTTACCTTTTTTCATTTGCCGTCTCCTCCTTTCCACTTACCTTGTCCTCGGCACGTCTTACAACATACATTGTAAGCATCATGATGACAGCCATGATCATTGAGATTGCAGAACCGAAGTTCCACTCACCAACCGTAATGAACTGGTTCTCGATAACGTTACCGATGAGGAAATACTGTCCTCCTCCGAGAAGCTTCGGGATAAAGAAGCTTGAAACCGCGGGAAGGAACACAAGGCTTATTCCGCTTACGATACCCGGTACCGAAAGAGGAAGTGTAACCTTTATAAATCTCTCGAACGCATTTGCTCCGAGGTCATTTGCCGCATCAAGAAGCGATTTGTCGAGCTTACAAAGCGAGGTATTAACCTGAAGAATCATGAACGGCAGGAAGTTGTAAACCATACCGATTAATACTGCTGCCTCCGTGTAAAGAACCTCATAATCCTTACCGGTGAAGACCTTGATGATTCTCGAAACAATACCGCCCTCCGTGAGGATACCGATCCATGCATATGTACGAACCAGCATGTTTATCCACATCGGAAGTGTGATTGCAAGAATGAGGATTCCCCTTGTCTTTTCATCCGAGTTAGCGATGAAATATGCAACGGGGTAGCCGAGGAATACGCAAAGAAGCGTAGTCTTTATGGCTATCATGATACTCTTTCCCGTTACCTGCAGGAAGTCAGTATCAGTAAAGAATTTGGCAAAATGCTCTAATGTAAGTGTGAACGACACCATGCCGTTGCCGCTATTGGTAAATGCGTAAAATACCAGAAGAAGAACCGGCAGGAAAAGCATGATTACCGCCCAGACAATATATGGAATTGCAAGATCGGAAAATCTCTTCATCTTAACCGCCTCTTACTTTTTCATAACGTGAATGTCTTCAGGACCGAAGCTGATGCCGACCTCTTTGCCTTCTTCCACAAAATCGGTCGTTCTGATCTTCATCTCCTGTCCCGCTGTCGAGAAGGTTACCTTGTAGGTACCAACCTTAACCTCTTCGGGATCGAAATCATAATCTACATATACCTCAACAGGCTGGCTCTCATCACTTAATTTCCATGCCTGCGCATTAGCCCATGTCTTGAGGTCGGTGTCAATGGCCTGTGCCTCCTCAAGCTCGTCAACAGTCTTAAAGAAGTTAAATGCCATGATTCCCTCGTTGGCCTTCTTGTTCTTAACGAACTTCTGGTCAACTACGCTGATTGTCCTTTCAATTGAAAGTCCGCTTGAGCTTGTGAAGGTAACCTGGTACTCACCCTCCTCCTTCTTTAAGTCATACTCAAGCTTTGAGATTGACATTAGTTCATCCGTCTCAGTGTACCATGCCTGTGCATCGGCACGTGCGATGATTTCCTTATCATCGAGGCTCTCTACATCATCGATGTCAACGAAGAAGTCGTTAGCGGAAATCTTTTCCTTACCGTCCTCGCTTGTTACCTCGTTGTTCTTAATAACCTTCATGCGAACGGTTACGCTTGTACCTGGAACCGTCTCAACTACAACCTCGTAGTGCATGCCCTTAAAGAGTACGGAGTCAACTAAGCCCGTAAGCTTGCCCTCCTCAACAGGCACGATGTCAAGATCCTCAGGACGGAGCACGATGTCAACAGGCTCGTTCTCGTTAAAGTCCTTGTCAACGCACTCAAACTCCGTGTCATTAAACTCAACAACACAGTCTCTCTTCATGATACCAGGGATAATGTTTGACTCACCGATGAAGTCTGCAACGAAACGGTTTGAGGGCTCGTTGTAAATGTCAATCGGGGAACCGATCTGCTGGATGATACCATCCTTCATTACAACGATCTTGTCAGACATCGTAAGCGCCTCCTCCTGATCGTGTGTAACGTAAACGAAGGTGATACCTACCTCCTGCTGGATTCTCTTAAGCTCGTACTGCATTTCCTTGCGAAGCTTAAGGTCAAGTGCTCCAAGCGGCTCATCGAGAAGAAGCACCTTCGGCTCGTTTACAAGCGCCCTTGCGATTGCAACTCGCTGCTGCTGTCCACCCGACATAAGTGTTACGTTTTTCTTCTCATAGCCCTCAAGTCCGATGAGCTTAAGCATCTTCATGACCTTCTGGTCGATGATGTCCTTACTCATCTTCTTAAGTCTCAGGCCAAAGGCAATGTTTTCATATACATTGAGGTGCGGGAAAAGGGCATATTTCTGGAATACGGTATTAAGCTCTCTCTTATATGGAGGAAGCTTGGCAATGTCTTCACCGTCGAAAATAACCTTACCCTCAGTCGGTTCCAGGAAACCACCGAGTATTCGAAGAAGCGTTGTCTTGCCGCAGCCCGACGGACCGAGCAGCGTGACAAACTCGTTTTCCATGATGTCGAGGTTAATGCCCTTAAGCACAACCTGGTTCTCATCGAAAATCATTACAATGTTTTCAAACTGAATGAGTGGTTTTCTTTCTTCCATTCTTTTTACCTCGCAAATATTTTTTCAAGGTGTGAACCGTCCGAACCTTGGACTTCTGACTATGCTTATATTAATGAAGCGTCCACCTCATCCCACTAACATATGTCCCGGGCCTGTTCACAATGCCCTTTTTTATTTTATTAATGCTTTACCTTTTGTTTTGTAAGTCTTTGTTTTTTAAAGCCACGGCCCCAGCGCAAAGCACATCAAAACAACCGTAAATAAACATCAATTAAAAATCATCACTGCAATAAACTGCCGAGATGGCATGCTCAATCGCATCAAAGGAATAACCCTTACGTGCCAGGAACGCGTAATCCTTCGCCCTGTCATTTACGAAATGCTTTCTTAAAGCCTTTTCACACGCCTCGTATTCGTCCTCACCGGACATTTCACTAAGAATTTCCTTTACCTTCTCTCCCTTAAGTCCCTTGGCATAAAGCTTTGCCTCGATTTCACGCTTTGAATAGCTGCCGCTTTTAGCCTCTATAAAGCTTCTTGCAAATCTCTCGTCATCTGAAAGCCTGTATTTATGGAGAAAATCCATCACCTTATCGATGACCTCTTCGGGATAAAAGCCGTCGCGAAGCTTGCTTTTAATCTGAAACTCCGTCTTGTCGGCATTCTTAAGATAGTAAAGAACCCTTTTCTTTGCACGGGGGAGAAGTATGTCCTCAATTATTTTTTCGTACGCCTCGTCACTAAGCTCCATACCTTCCTTAAGTGACTTTAATTCTCCCTTATAAAGAAGGAAGGTCACCGAACCTTCATCCAGCATGACCTTCCATCGTTTTTTATCATATTCGCGCACGCAAGTAACGATATGGGTCATTTCTTCTCCATATCTCCCGGTTCGTTTTCTTTAACTGCCTGTTCCTTGCCACCTGCGTGACTAAAGGACTGCATCTCGCGGATTGCACTCTCGATTTCCTCGAATACATCTGGATGCTCAGCCAGATAAAGCTTTGCATTTTCCCTGCCCTGTCCGATTTTGCCGTCGCGGTATGAGAACCACGCACCGCTCTTCTCCACAAGGCCGCACTTTACTGCAAGGTCAATAACATCTCCTTCCTTAGAGATGCCTGTGCCATACATGATATCAAATTCTGCCTCTTTGAATGGAGGCGCAACCTTATTCTTTACAACCTTAACCTTTACGTGGTTACCAACAGCCTCTGCGCCCTGCTTGATTGTCTCAGTTCTTCTGATGTCCATACGAACTGATGAATAGAACTTGAGTGCGCGTCCGCCTGTTGTTGTCTCGGGGTTACCAAACATAACACCGATCTTCTCACGGAGCTGGTTAATGAAAATTACAATACAGTTACTCTTTGAGATTACCGATGTGAGCTTACGAAGTGCCTGTGACATAAGTCTTGCCTGAAGGCCCACTACGGAATCACCCATTTCGCCCTCGATTTCCTTCTTCGGAACAAGGGCTGCTACAGAGTCGATGATGATAACATCAATCGCACCCGAACGAACCATCGTATCTGCAATCTCAAGAGCCTGTTCGCCGTTATCAGGCTGTGAGATGTAGAGATTGTCGATGTCTACACCAATATTCTGTGCATAAACGGGATCAAGTGCATGCTCGGCGTCAATGAAGCCTGCAATTCCTCCCATCTTCTGGCACTCTGCGACGATATGAAGGGCAAGTGTTGTCTTACCTGATGACTCTGGTCCATAGATCTCGATGATTCTTCCCTTGGGTACACCACCTACTCCAAGAGCGATATCAAGACTAAGTGAACCTGTCGGAACTGTTTCCACGTTAAGATTCGCTGCTGAATCGCCAAGCTTCATCACAGCGCCCTCTCCGTAATCCCTCTCGATCTGCTTTAATGCAGCCTCAAGAGCCTTAGTTTTATCCTTTAAAGTAGCTTCATTTTTTACTGCCATTATAATATCCTCATCTCGTATAAGATTTGCCATCGGATTTGAGTTAATCATAACATAACCCTACGGAAAATGATAGTTATTTGACATAAATTACATCAAAAAAGGACACAATTTTTCATGTGTCCCTTCGTTTTTATTTGTAGACTATGCTTAATTAACGCCTCATAAATGAACCCTTAAAATAATACCGTCCACTTTTAATAATTTTAACAGTTTATAAAAATATCAGGGTATATGAATCACTCGATAAGGAGTCCGTTCTCGTCTGCGTCAAAGTGCATCACATCACCCTCGCCGAACCTGCCCTCGAGGATAGCCCTTGCGGCCATCGTCTCGACATTCTTCTGGATGTATCTCTTAAGCGGTCTTGCACCAAACTGCGGGTCATAGCCGTTGTCAACGCAGTAGGTCTTTGCAGCCTCGCTAAGCTCAATCTTAATCTCCCTCTCCTTAAGTCTCTTATTGATGTCTGCAACGCAGAGGTCAACAATCTTTGTGATGTCTCCCTTTGTAAGAGGCTTAAACATGATGATCTCGTCAAGACGGTTAAGGAACTCAGGTCTGAAGCTCTGCTTAAGAAGCATGTCAACCTGCGCCCTTGCACCCTCCTCGATTTCACCTGTAGCAGAGTCGATGCCGTTAAGCAGGAACTCGGAGCCGAGGTTAGAGGTAAGGATGATTACTGTATTCTTAAAGTCAACGGTCCTTCCCTGTGAGTCGGTGATACGTCCGTCGTCAAGCACCTGAAGGAGGATATTGAAAACATCCGGATGAGCCTTTTCAACCTCATCGAAAAGAACAACCGAATACGGCTTTCTCCTTACAGCCTCTGTAAGCTGGCCGCCCTCGTCATAACCGACATATCCTGGAGGCGCTCCGATAAGTCTTGATACACTGAACTTCTCCATGTACTCTGTCATGTCGATACGGACAATGTTATTTTCGTCATCGAAAAGATTCTCAGCAAGTGTCTTTGCAAGTTCTGTCTTACCAACACCTGTAGGTCCGAGGAAAAGGAATGAACCGATTGGCTTTGACGGGTCCTTGATTCCTGCCTTTGACCTCATGATGGCCTCAGATACCTTTTCAACTGCCTCGTCCTGTCCGATTACCCTCTTATGGAGCTCGTCTGAAAGATGAAGCACCTTTGTACGCTCAGTCTCGGAAAGCTTTGAAACAGGGATTCCTGTCCACTTTGAAACAATCTTTGCAATCTCTTCCTCATCGACTGCCTCATGCACAAGGTCGTGGCCTTCCTTCTTCTGCTTTTCCTCCTCCTCGGCATATGTCTTCTGAAGCTGCGGGAGTTCGCCGAAGAGGATTGAGCCTGCCTTCTCATACTCGCCGTTACGCTGCATGATGTCGGCCTCGTTCTTCTTATTCTCAATTTCCTCACGGAGGGCACTCAGTCTGTCGGCAGCACCCTTTTCGTACTCCCACTTTGCCTTCTGCTCCGTGAATTTATCCTTAAGCTCCGCAAGGTCCTTCTGGAGTTCTGCAAGCCTGTCCTTACTCGGCTGGTCTGTTTCCTTCTTAAGGGCCGTTGCCTCAATCTCAAGCTGTGTAATCCTACGCTGCATTTCGTCAAGCTCAGCAGGAAGCTGGTTCATCTCAGTCTTGATCATTGCACATGCCTCGTCGACAAGGTCGATTGCCTTATCCGGAAGGAACCTGTCATTAATGTACCTGTCAGAAAGCACGGCTGCCGATACAAGTGCACCATCCGTAATCCTTACACCATGGAATACCTCATATCTTTCCTTTATGCCACGAAGGATTGAGATAGTATCCTCTACGGTCGGCTCGTCTACCATTACAGGCTGGAAACGTCTCTCAAGAGCCGGGTCCTTTTCAATCTGTCTGTACTCATTAAGTGTTGTTGCACCTATGCAGTGGAGCTCGCCACGTGCAAGCATCGGCTTAAGCATGTTGCCGGCATCCATTGAACCCTCTGTCTTACCTGCACCGACAATCGTATGAATCTCATCTATAAAGAGGATGATGTGTCCGTCAGACTCTGCAACCTCCTTGAGAACTGCCTTGAGTCTCTCCTCAAACTCTCCCCTGTACTTTGCACCTGCAACAAGCGCACCCATGTCGAGTGCAAATATAGACTTATCCTTAAGTGAATCAGGAACGTCACCACGCACGATTCTCTGTGCCAGTCCCTCTACAACTGCCGTCTTACCAACACCAGGCTCACCTATTAAAACGGGGTTATTCTTTGTCTTACGGCTAAGAATCCTCACGAGGTTTCTTATCTCGTTATCCCTGCCGATGACAGGGTCAAGCTTATTCTCTCTTGCCCTATCTACAAGATCGTAACCGTATTTATTTAATGTATCGTAGGTTGTTTCGGGGTTATCCGAAACAACTCGCTGATTTCCACGTACCTCAGAGAGAACCTTTAAGAATCCGTCCTTAGTTATGTTGTATCGAGCAAAGAGCTTTTTGAGGTTATTATCCGGCTTACTAAGCATTGAAAGGAAGAGATGCTCCACTGAAACATACTCGTCTCCCATTGCCTTCGAATGATCCTCAGACTCCGTCAGGACGCGGTTACAGTCATTTGAAAAATACATCTGTGCCGAGTCACCACTTACCTTCGGAAGTGTCGCTATCACCTGCTCGAGGTCTGCCCTAAAGCCATCCGTATCAATACCCATCTTCTTAAAAAGCTTGTCGATGAGTGAATCCTCAATGCTAAGCAATGAATAAAGAAGATGCTCCTGTTCTATCTGCTTGTTGCCATACTCGTTGGCAATCCTTTCACAGCCGTTAACGGCCTCAATTGATTTCTGTGTAAATTTGTTGATGTTCATGTTTAAGTCCTCCTTTCGAGGTTTTTGTTTTTTAAACATTCTCCGGCTAACCGAAACTCCGGTTTAATTTAAGAAGCACTAGAACGTTTCCCTAACTCCGTCAAACCCGGTCAGTACCGAAAATATATGTAAAGAAGAGCGATTCCAATCTTCTCCCACTCTTCATAGTCCACATTATAACACTCGTTGTTAGCACTGTCAAGAGGTGAGTGCTAATTACAAATTTCAATTCAAATTTTGCCAAAAACCACTCTAATAATTAACCCTGACATTTAACCCACGCCCATTCAAGACAAGCCCATAATTAAGACACAAACAATAAACATAAACACTAAGCATTACAACTTAATTTTCTACCTAAATAAACAATTATAAAAAAGCCCGGAACAAAGACCACTAAAGTCTCCTGTCCCGGGCTAATACCCAAATTATCTGATTCTGTTTTTACGTCGGCTCAGCAGGCTTCTACCTGGTCAGAGCCGGCTAAGCGTATCGTCACCTGATGAGCCCGCCTCGTATCGCCGTGATTAGCGCACCTTGAGAAGATGTCCCGATGTCTTCATCGCACCGATGATGGCATCAACAGCCTCCTCGCAGTCATCCTTTGTGCCTGCCTCAGCCATTACGCGAAGCACTGGCTCTGTTCCTGACTTACGAAGCAGTACCCTGCCGTCGTTGCCAAGCTTCTCCTCGACAGTCTTAACCATTGCCTTAACAGTCTCATCGCCAAGTGTGCCGTCCTTATCGTCAACCTCGACATTCTTAAGCACCTGCGGGTAAATCCTGCAGCCTGCAGCGAGTGCAGAAAGCGGAAGGTTTGTGTCGATCATAACACCCATTACCATAAGTGCAGTAACAAGGCCGTCGCCTGTATGTGCATACTTTCTGAAGATAACATGACCTGACTGCTCTCCGCCGATCATGTGGTCATTCTCCTTCATGTTCTCATAAACATAACGGTCGCCTACATTAGTCTTCTCGTATGCGATGCCCTCCTCGTCAAGTGCCTTGTAAAGACCGATGTTACTCATGATTGTTGTAACAACAGTATTTGACGGAAGAAGTCCCTGTCTCTTCATCCACTTAGAGCAGATGTACATGATGATGTCACCATTAATCTCGTTACCATGCTCATCAACAGCGAGGCATCTATCAGCATCGCCGTCAAATGCAAAGCCGCAGTCGCAGTTATGTGTTCTCACATACTCCTTAAGGCTCTCAAGATGTGTCGAGCCACAGCCACGGTTGATATTGACACCGTCGGGATCAGCATTGATGATCTGGGTCTTTGCACCAAGTGCATTGAAAACAGCACCTGCAATCATCCAGCTTGCACCGTTAGCACAGTCAAGTGCAACAGTTCTCTTTTCAAAGCTTCGTGTCGGGATTCCTGCAAGGTATCCGATGTAGCGGTTACGTCCTGAGTAGAAATCACGTGTCTTTCCGATACCGTCTCCCGTGATACGCGGAAGCTCCCTCTTGATGCCGTCACCAAACTCACCATCAAGAAATGCCTCAAGTTCCTCGATGGTCTTGTCGTCCATCTTCTCACCTTCACGGTTCATAAGCTTGATGCCGTTATCGAAATATGGGTTATGTGATGCAGAAATCATGATTCCGCAGTCAAACCCCTCTGTCCTTGTGATATAGCTTACGCACGGAGTTGTAGTAACATGGAGAAGATAAGCCTCTGAGCCCATGCTTGTGATACCAGCCGCAAGTGCATTCTCATACATATATGAGCTCTTACGTGTATCCTTACCGATTACGATACGTGCCGGAACAATTCCACTCTCCGTTTCGGCAACCATCTTACTTGACTCACTGCCGCTTTCAGGCTGTCTGTACCACCAGCCTACGAACTGTCCTATTTTAAAAGCGTGCTCAGCAGTAAGGTCCATTCCTGCCTTACCCCTGAATCCATCTGTACCAAAATACTTACCCATATTTTTACCGCCTAACCTGTTAATCTCAATACGATATGCCCTCCGATATACCATCCGATATGTCATCAGATATACCCTCCGGCACACCTAAGTTTTCTTTACAATACTTTTCCCAGCATGAATTACGTCCTACAGTACTACAGGCCTACTCCACATATACCTATGCCATTTTTATTGCATAAGACAGGTCTCAATGCCGTAACTCCTGCTGCAAAAATTTTACCATTTTACTTTTTTCAATACAATAATCAATTCCTATCATATTTTTAATATTTCTTTTCAACTTTCGAAGCATAACATCGTGAACTTCTCAACAATTCAATTGTCGAGGATTCCAGCTTGGAACCATTAACTATGAACTACGAATGAAACAAAAAACTACCCTAAACATTTATTCTAGCGTAAACTCGCAAAATCACAAGAAAACATGACTTTTTCTGCGCCTATGACAGATAAAAAAGCGGAAATTGTCCTACTACATGCCTACCAACAAAATGCCGTCAGATTTATTATCAAATCCCTCTAATAAACATGAAAAGGATTAACCCTTGAATAGTTTTTTAAAACAAATATGAATTTCCACATGAGTACGCTTTCTAAAATGGACCCCAGAAAGTGGACACACCAAAACACAATCAGATGAATCAAA
>JAUNDA010000046.1 GCA_030526295.1 Eubacteriales bacterium | reverse complement strand
CACAGCGCAGTAGTTGGAATTAACTGGGGAGATGAAGGAAAGGGCAGGGTAGTTGATTACCTTACAGAAAAGTCCGACATCGTAATTAGGTTTCAGGGCGGTGGAAACGCAGGCCATACTGTAATGAATGACAAGGGTAAGTTCGCACTTCACCTTCTTCCATCCGGAATTTTCAGGGACGGAGTTGTAAACATCCTCGGAAACGGTGTTGCAGTGGATCCCGAGAACCTCTGGAAGGAAATGTGCGAGGTAATGGATAAGGGCATTGAGCTTACACCTGATAACTTTAAGATTAGTGAGCGTGCATCGCTTCTTCTTCCGTGGCACAGAAAGATGGATGAGCTCGAGGAGGCAAGACTTAAGGATAAGAAGTACGGCTCAACAAAGCAGGGCATTGCACCGTTCTATTCTGACAAATACCAGAAGAAGACAGTAATGGCAGGAGAGCTTTTCTATCCTGAGGAGCTTAAAAGCCACCTTGCAGACCTTATGGAGTGGAAGAATCTCATCCTCACAGAGGTTTATCACGCAGAGCCTGTAACAATGGAGGAGCTTGAGCAGTGGATTAATGATTACTGCGAGAAGATTAAGCCTTATGTATGCAATACTACAAAGTTCCTTAGGGAGGCTAATCAGGTAGGAAAGAGCATTCTCTTCGAGGCACAGCTTGGATCACTTCGTGACCTCGATGCAGGAATTTATCCATACACAACATCTTCAAATACAATAGCATCCTTTGCACCTGTTGGAGCAGGCTGCCCATTTGCCAAGATTGAGTCTGTACTCGGTGTTGTAAAGGCATACTCAACATGTGTAGGTGAGGGCCCGTTCGTAAGCGAAATGTTCGGCGACGAGGGCGAGGAGCTCAGAAAGGCCGGCTTCGAATACGGAGCAAAGACAGGAAGACCAAGAAGGGTCGGAGCCATTGACATCGTTGCAACAAAGTATGGTGTTGAGGTTCAGGATGCAACAGAGGTTGTTCTTACAAAGCTTGATGTGTTAAGCTATATGAAGGAAATTCCGGTTTGCGTTGCCTATGAGATAGATGGCAAGGAAACTAAGGAATTCCCGTTCCCGGCACTCCTTAATAAGGCTAAGCCAGTTATTAAGACATTCCCGGGTTGGCAGCAGGATATCAGTAAGGTTAGAACAGTCGAGGATCTTCCGAAGGAGGCAAAGGACTACATCGATTTCATCGAGAGTGAGATCGGATGCCCGATAAGCTTCGTGTCAGTAGGACCGGAAAGAGATGCGATGATTAGAAGAAGGATGGTAAAAGCATGACCGATTCATATGTGTCACCGTTATCAACAAGATATGCATCAGATGAGATGAAGAAGCTCTTTTCTTCAGATATGCGTTTTGGAACATGGAGAAGGCTCTGGGTTTCGCTTGCAAGGGCAGAGAAGGCCTGTGGTCTTCCAATTACCGATGAGCAGGTAGAGGAGCTTGCTGCTCACACAGACGACATCGATTACGAGGTTGTGAGCATGCGCGAGAAGGAAGTCCGTCATGATGTAATGGCACATATTTATGCTTACGGCCAGGTTGCACCGAAGGCGGCAGGAATCATCCACCTAGGAGCAACAAGCTGCTATGTTACAGACAATGCGGACCTTGTTATATACAGGGAGGCATTAAAGGTTATAAGGAAAAAGCTTCAGACGGTGCTTTCAGTGCTTTGCGATTTCTCTTATAAGTACAGATCAGTTCCGACACTCGGATACACACATTTCCAGCCGGCACAGCCTGTAACTGTAGGAAAGAGGGCATCGCTCTGGCTTCAGGAATTCTTTATGGATCTTGAGGAACTCGACTTTGTTATTGAGAGCATACCGTTCCTCGGCTGCAGGGGTACAACAGGTACCGAGGCAAGCTTCATGGATCTTTTCGAAAATGATGAGGAAAAGATTGACAAAATGAACCGCCTCATAGCCAAGGATTTTGGTTTTGAAAAGCTCTTTGATGTATGCGGACAGACATATCCGAGAAAGCTTGATTCAAGAATTATCAATGTCCTCAGTGCAATCGCACAGAGTGCCTACAGAATGGCAGAGGACATAAGGCTTTTACAGCATGACCACCAGCTCGAGGAGCCGTTTGCAAAGAAGCAGGTAGGCTCGTCGGCCATGGCTTATAAGAGAAATCCGATGAGATGTGAGCGTATCTGCTCATTATCGAGATACATAATGGCTGATGCGATGAATGCACCGATGACGGCATCGACACAGTGGCTTGAGAGATCGCTTGATGATTCGGCAAACAGAAGAATCGCAATGCCAGAGGCCTTTCTTGCATGTGACTCGGTACTCATTCTCGTGGCAAATGTGGCAGACGGACTTGAGGTCAATGAAAAAATCATTGAAAAGACCATTAAGGATTACCTTCCGTTCATTGCAACAGAGAACATAATGATGGAGGCAGTAAAGAAGGGAGCCGACCGTCAGAAGGCACATGAAATCATAAGAAACGCAAGTGTTGCGGCATGCGAGAAGATGAAGAATGCAGAGGATTGGGACCTGCTTTCGGATCTCGCAAACGAGCCTGAGATGAGGCTTGACATTAACGAGATGAAGGACATTCTGAAGCCTGAGAACTACATAGGAAGATGTGCTTCACAGGTAGAGGCAATTGTAAAGAAGATAAGACCGTTCGCAGCGGCAGACGTGGAACTTAAGGATATTTCATTATAACTTTTGAAAGGGTGACTTATGGAAAAGGTACTTGTCATAGATTTCGGAGGACAGTATAACCTCTTAATCGCAAGAAAAGTAAGAAGCGAGCATGTGTGCGCTGAGATTAAGCCTTACGATAAGATTAGCTGTGAGGAAATACTAAGCGAGGGCTATAAGGGAATCATTTTTACAGGCGGACCAAACAGCGTTTACGACGAGGAGAGCCCGCACATAGATAAGAAGGTTTTAGAGCTTGGAATTCCGGTGCTTGGAATCTGCTATGGCCACCAGCTTATGGCATATACACTCGGAGGCGAGGTAGGCGATGCTGGAAATGGCAGCGAATACGGCAAGATCGAGGTAAGCCATAAGGGCAATGTACTTTTTGATGAAATACCCGAGGAGAGCATCTGCTGGATGAGCCACACGGACCAGGTTATAGGAATTCCTGAGGGCTTTGAGGTTACTGCTTCAACTAAGAACTGCAAAATCGCAGCTACTGCAAACGATGAGAAAAAGCTTTACAGCGTGCAGTTCCATCCGGAGGTTACACATACACAGTTCGGTCAGCAGGTGCTTAGGAATTTCCTCTTTAAGGTTTGCGGTCTTTCGGGAGACTGGAAGATGGAAAGCTTTATCGAGTCCTCAGTGGAGAGAATAAAGAGGGAGCTTGGCGACAGGGAGGTGCTCCTTGCACTTTCAGGCGGAGTTGATTCATCTGTTGCGGCACTTCTTTTACATAAGGCAGTAGGCGAAAGACTTCACTGCGTATTCGTGGATCACGGCCTTATGCGAAAAAATGAGGCCGATATGGTTGAAAAGATCTTTACAGAGAGGCTTGGAAAGAGCTTTGTAAGGGCAAATGCGGCAGAGCTTTTCCTTGAGAAGCTTTCGGGCGTAGAGGATCCCGAAACAAAGAGAAAGATAATCGGTAAGGAGTTTATCGAGGTATTTGAAAAGGAAGCTGAGAAGCTTGGCGAGGTTACGGTGCTTGCACAGGGAACAATCTATCCCGACATTGTAGAAAGCGGAAAGAACGGAAGTGCTGTAATTAAGAGCCATCACAATGTCGGAGGTCTTCCTTCAAATCTTAAGTTTGAAATCCTTGAGGAGCCGCTTAAGTTCCTCTTTAAGGATGAGGTAAGGGAGGTTGGACTTAAGCTTGGTCTTCCTGAGGAACTGGTTTACAGGCAGCCGTTCCCGGGACCAGGACTTGCAGTAAGAATCCTCGGACCTATCACAAAGGAAAAAATCGAAATTCTCCAGGAGGCAGATGCAATCTTCCGCGAGGAAATGAAGAATTTCGGAGGCGATAAATTATCAAACCAGTACTTTGCGGTGCTTACTGATGTAAGAAGCGTAGGAGTAATGGGAGATGCGAGAACATACGGCAGGACGGTTGTTTTAAGAGCCGTTACGACGGACGATTTCATGACAGCGGACTGGACAAGATTACCATTTGAGGTACTTGAAAAGGCAAGCAACAGAATCACGAATGAGGTAAGGGGAATTACCAGGGTAGTTTATGACATAACCTCAAAGCCGCCGGCAACCGTTGAATGGTTATAACAAAGGTTTTTGTTTGTTAATCGGGAGGGGAAGATGAGCAAATATATTTTCGTAACAGGCGGTGTTGTATCAGGCCTTGGAAAAGGAATAACTGCTGCATCCCTCGGACGTCTTTTAAAGGCAAGGGGACTTAAGGTAGCAGCACAGAAGCTTGATCCGTATATCAATGTAGATCCGGGAACAATGAGCCCGTATCAGCACGGAGAGGTTTATGTAACAGAGGACGGAGCCGAGACAGACCTCGACCTCGGACATTATGAGAGATTTATTAATGAGGACCTTAACAAGTATTCAAACCTCACAACGGGTAAGGTATACTGGAACGTTCTCAATAAGGAAAGACAGGGTGAATACCTTGGTTCGACAGTCCAGGTTATTCCGCACATTACGGATGAAATCAAGAACTTCGTATACAGGGTAGGAAAGAAGACAAATGCCGATGTCGTAATCACTGAGATTGGTGGAACAATCGGTGACATCGAGTCACAGCCGTTCCTTGAGGCAATCCGCCAGATTTCACTCGAGGTCGGAAGGGAGAACAGCCTGTTCATTCACGTAACACTCGTACCTTTCTTAAGCGGTTCAGATGAGCATAAGACAAAGCCGACACAGCATTCCGTAAAGGAGCTGCAGGGAATGGGAATAAGGCCTGACTTTGTTGTTCTTAGATGCGACAGGCCACTTGAGAAGGAAATCTTTAAAAAGATTGCAATGTTCTGTAACGTTGAGGAAAGCCACGTTATCGAAAACCTCACAATCCCGTGTCTATACGAGGCACCGCTTATGCTCGAGGCAGCCAACTTCTCGGGCGAGGTTTGCAAGAGACTTGGCCTTGAGACAAAGGAGCCGGACCTTACAAAGTGGACCCAGATGGTTGAGAGAATAAAGAATGCCAAGGAAGAGGTAAGGATTGGTCTTGTAGGAAAGTACACCGAGCTTCACGACGCATATCTCTCAGTTGCGGAGGCACTCAGGCATGCAGGCTACAAGAATGGTGCAAAGGTAAAGATCGACTGGATTGATTCGGCAAAGATCACCGAGGAAAATGTCGAGGAGACACTTAAGGGTGAGGACGGAATCATAGTTCCGGGAGGCTTCGGACCAAGAGGCATTGAGGGCATGATTCTTACCGCAAAGTATTGCAGGGAAAATAAGGTTCCGTATTTTGGAATTTGCCTTGGAATGCAGATAGCGGTTATCGAATTTGCAAGAAATGCAGCAGGCCTTACTGACGCAAACTCAGGCGAGTTTGACGAGGTCTGTGAGAATAAGGTAATCGACTTTATGCCGGGACAGAGCGATGAAATCGATAAGGGCGGAACACTTCGTTTGGGAGCATATCCGTGCAATATCGTAAAGGGCACTGTAATGGAGAAGTGCTACGGCAAGGAAAGCATTTCCGAGCGCCACAGACACCGTTACGAGTTTAATAACGATTACAGGGAGGCGCTTACGGAGAAGGGACTTACACTTTGCGGTCTCTCACCAGATGAAAGACTTGTCGAGGCTGTTGAGCTTTCAGACAGATCTTTTTATCTCGGAGTACAGTACCATCCGGAATTTAAGTCACGCCCGAACAAACCGCATCCGTTATTTACAGGTTTCATCAAGGCATCAATGGAAAACAGAAAATAAACCAGAAATTAAAAGGATACATATCGGTTATTAACCGTTTATGATATTAAAAAGTCCTCTAGGACGGAAAGGAATTAACATGAGCTTAATAATACCAAAGGATTATGACCCAAGACTTACTATCAGAGAAACACAGGAAGCTATTAAGTATATCCGCGACACCTTCCAGAAGGAATTTGCCAAGGAACTTAATCTTTACAGAATCTCAGCACCTCTCTTCCTTGAGAAGAGTTCGGGACTTAATGATGACCTTAACGGTGTAGAGCGCAAGGTTTCATTTGACGCAAAATTCGACCCTGATAATGAGCTTGAAGTAGTTCAGTCTCTTGCTAAATGGAAGAGAATGGCACTTGGAAAATACGGCTTCCAGCCGGGAGAGGGTCTTTATACAAACATGAATGCCATCCGCCGCGACGAGGATCCAGATAACCTTCATTCAATCTACGTTGACCAGTGGGACTGGGAGAAGGTAATTACAAAGGAGGACAGGACTGAGGAAACACTTAAGGCAACTGTCAGAGCTATTGTAAAGGTAATCAAGCACATGGAGCATGAGGTATGGTACAAGTTCCCTCAGGCTGTTTACAAGCTTCCTTACGACGTATTCTTTATCGATTCAGAGGAGCTTCGTCAGATGTATCCTGATAAGACTCCAAAGGAGAGGGAAAACCTTATCACAAAGGAACACGGCTGTGTATTCGTAATGAGAATCGGTGACAAGCTCGGTGACGGCAAGCCACATGACGGCAGAGCACCTGACTACGATGACTGGAGCTTAAACGGTGACATCCTTTACTGGTATGAGCCGCTTCAGATGTCCTTCGAGGTAAGCTCAATGGGTATCCGTGTTTCTGAGGAAAGCATGCACGAACAGCTTATTAAGGCAGATGCACTTGACAGAGAGGCACTTCCGTTCCATAATGCTATCTTAGAGCGCAAGCTCCCCTATACCATCGGCGGCGGCATCGGAATGTCACGTTTATGCATGCTGCTTCTTGGTAAGGCACATATCGGCGAGGTTCAGGCATCATGCTGGCCCGAGGATATGAGAACAGAATGTGAAAAGAACAGGATACAGTTATTATGACAAACACGAAGACACTTGAGTATGTACAGATTGCTCTTTTTGCGGTTCTTATTACCGTATGTTCATGGATTAGCATCCCATTTGTGATTCCGTTCACGCTGCAGACCTTTGCGGTATTTGCCGCAATGCTGGTGCTGGGCGGAAAAAGAGGCACAGTGGCAGTACTTTTATATATGCTCCTTGGAGCAGTAGGACTTCCTGTATTTGCCGGCTTTAAGAGCGGAATGGGAATCCTTGCAGGCCCGACAGGCGGCTATGTAATCGGATTTGTGCTGATTGGCCTTTGCTACATGGCAGCAGAAAAGCTTTTCTCAGAGAATTATTTCGCACTTTTAGCATCGCTTGTAATCGGCCTTTTCCTCTGCTATGCGGCAGGAACAATCTGGTTTATCAATGTGTATTCGGGAGCCAATGCAGTAAGCGTACAGTATGTACTCTCAATCTGCGTTTATCCTTACATCGTACCTGACCTTTGCAAGCTCGCACTTGCGGCATACATTGCAAAGAGGGTTAAGAAGTACATCTAAGGAATTTCATTAAAATAACTTAATAATCATTCAAACATTTAGTGCCCCGTGGATTCATTCCACGGGGTGCTTTTTTAAGTGGCTAATGGTAATCAGTTGTCAATATTTTTATCATAACAAGATAAATTCTTTGAAAATCATTACCATGGCAAAAAGTTCAATCTGTAATGAAAATAGGGGTATAAAAAGTCATTACATATTTGATTATTTCTAATGGTAATGATTTTCGTTTGAGAGTTGTTAGTAAACTGATTTGGACTCATCAGAGGAACGTTCGTGCTAAAGAAGCTAAAGCCCGGCGAGGACTCTCTGACGAATCTATTTATAAAAGTTTCAGCAATGCATCCGGTTAAGCGTGTCAAATATGAAGATTTTCTGAATGATTAAAATAGGTGTTGAAGTGTATTTTTAATCATTCTACAATGGAGGTATCGTCAGAAAGGAATATTAAAGAAGTGAGCGAAGACATCATCATCAGGGGCTTAAGGCAGAACAATTTAAAAAATGTTTCCTTAAATATCCCAAAGAAAAAAATAGTAGTATTTACAGGCGTATCGGGTTCCGGTAAGTCAAGTATTGTGTTTGACACCATTGCAAGTGAATCACAGAGACAGATGAATGAGACATACTCCGCGTGGATTCGCGGAAGGCTTCCAAAATACGAGAAGCCAAAGGTTGATTTCATCGACAAGCTGACATCATCGGTTGTCGTTGACCAGACAAGGCTTGGCGGTAATTCCAGGTCTACGGTTGGTACGATTTCCGACATGTATGCGTCTCTTAGGCTTCTCTATTCGAGGATAGGAAGTCCGCACGTTGGAACTGCGTCGTTCTTCTCGTTTAATGACCCTAACGGCATGTGCCCGAAGTGTATGGGTATTGGAAAGGTCGTTAAAATTGACATTGAGGGTAAAATTGACCCCGAAAAGACCTGGAATGAGGGAATGACCGACCTGCCTGCGTTCCATATAGGAAACTGGTACTGGAAGAAGTATGCGGAGGCGGCAATCTTTCCGCTTGATAAAAAGTATAAGGACTTTACTGATAAGGAGAGAAACCGACTGCTTTACGGAGCCGATGTAAGGGGCGGTAAGCAGGTCGACAAAAGGGTAGAGGGTGTGGAGACATACCTTTCGAGAATACTCCTTAAAAGGGATGTAAGCGAGCTTAAGGAGGCATCTGTCATTAAGCTTACAAGCCTTCTCCACGAGGAGGAGTGCCCGATGTGCCGTGGCAAGAGACTTAACAAGATGGCACTTACATCAAAGATTAACGGCTTTACCATCACGGACATGACAGCGATGGAGTTTACGACACTCCGTAAGGTACTTATGGCGGTTAAGGCTCCCGAGGTACAGAACGTGCTCGACACACTGATTCTCTCACTTACGAGGATGATAGACATCGGGCTTCCGTATCTTACGATGGACCGTGAATCAGCGACACTTTCAGGAGGCGAGGCGCAGAGGCTTAAGCTTGTAAGATACATGGGCTCATCACTCACGGATATGATCTATATCTTTGACGAGCCATCAACAGGCATGCACCCGAGGGACGTATACCGTATGGTTAAGCTCCTTAGAAGCCTTCGAGACAAGGGGAACACCGTGCTCGTAGTTGAGCATGATAAGGACATCATCTCAATAGCTGACGAGGTAATAGACGTTGGACCGCTGGCTGGTGTAAACGGCGGTGAAATCATGTTCCAGGGCTCATATGAAAGCCTGCTCATTAGCGGTACACTAACCGGCAAGGCGCTTTCCAAGGTTCTTCCGTTAAAGGAGAAGGTGAGAGTGCCAAAGGATTTCCTGCCTGTCCGCGGTGCGTCAGTTCATAACCTAAAAAACGTAGACGTGGACGTGCCTCTTAACGTGCTCACGGTAGTAACCGGTGTGGCCGGAAGTGGAAAATCATCACTTATAAGGGACGTTTTTGCAAAGCAGTACGAGGACAGGGTCGTGCTTATAGACCAGTCACCGATAACTGCAACGAACAGGTCGACACCGGTTTCGTTCCTAGGAATCTTTGACGAGATAAGAAACGTGTTTGCAAAGGCAAACGGCGTAAGTGCGTCGCTTTTCTCATTTAACTCGGACGGCGGCTGCGAGGCCTGCGGAGGTAAGGGATACATAGTAACAGAGCTTGTATTCATGGACTCCGTTACGACAAAGTGTGAGGTGTGTGACGGAAAGCGGTATTCAAAAAAGGCACTTTCCTATACATACAACGGCAAAACCATAGTAGATGTTCTTGAGATGAGCTGTGCGGAGGCACTGGAGTTCTTTAGAGAAAACAGGAAGATTACAAAGGCATTAACAGCTATGAATGAGGTTGGCCTTTCGTACATTAGCCTGGGACAGCCGGCATCTACACTTAGCGGCGGTGAGAGGCAGAGGCTCAAGCTTGCCAAGTACATTGACAAGAAGGGCAACATATACGTCCTCGACGAGCCTACAACGGGTCTTCATGCATCTGACATAGAGAAGCTTATGGCACTGTTCGAGAGGCTTGTTGATAAAGGCAATTCAGTCATTATCATTGAACATAACCTTGATGTCATCAAGATGGCCGACTACATAATCGATGTGGGACCGGATGGCGGAAAGTTCGGCGGAGAGGTGGTGTTTACGGGTTCGCCGCAGGAGATGGTTAATGGAAGTGACACAATTACCGCGAAGTGCCTGAGATTTGCACTGACGGATAATAAGCTTACGGAAGAAGAACTTGAGGAACTTACAAGGAGCAGTGTCGATGACGACGATGTGCCTGTAATAAAGGCATCTGAAGATGAAGAGGATGAGGAAGGTATGAAGCTTAATGAGATAGGCCACGCCGAGTGCATGAACGGCGAATTCAGGATTGTGATAGATGAGAAATACAGGGAGGCCCTTAATGGACTTAACGGCTTTTCCCACCTTGAGGTAATATGGTGGTTCAGTGGCTGCGATAACGCCGAGGACAGAAGTGTACTTACGATAGAAAAACCATATAAGAAGGGGCCTGATACTATCGGTACATTTGCAACAAGAAGCCCCGAAAGGCCGAATCCGATAGCAGTTTCCGTATGCAGTGTTAAGGCCATCGATTACGATAAGGGAATCATTTCACTCGATTACTTCGATGCATTCACGGGAACTCCGATCCTTGACATCAAGCCCTACTCACCGAGTGCTGACAGGGTAATGGAGGCTAAGGTTCCGGAGTGGTGCGCCCACTGGCCGGGAAGCTACGAGGAGAGTGGAGACTTTAACTGGGAGAAGGAGTTTAACTTCTGATTCTGCGACAAAGGTTTTATTTCGGAAGTATTACAGATTCGTCAGAGGACCGTTCGCGCTTAAGCAAAGCTTGGTTGCGCGAGGCCTCTCTGACGAATCTAAATATTTAGGACAAATACGTATATGATAAAAAAGACCCCACAGTTTTGCGACTGTGGGGTGTGTCTTTATTGAGTATATGAGTTAGTCGGGGAGCTTAAGCTGCCCGTTTTTCTTTTTGTAGAAATAGTAGAAGGTAAGTATTATTGCATTAAGCACCCAGGCAAACGGATAGCAGCTTACAACGAATGCGATGCTGTTTGTAAAGTGTATGCCGATGTTAAGGTAAATCTGACGAAGCACAACCATGCAGAGGATTACAATGTATGACGGACCCTTGCCGTCGCCGTATCCTCTTATTACGCCTGCAAGGCCGTGGCAGAAGCCGTTGAAAGGCTGGAACCACAGAGATGTCATGAAGATGATTGATCCGTAGTACATTACCTCCGGGTCCGTGCTGAAGATTCCAATGAAGGCGTACCTGAAAATCATAAGAAGAATGTCAAGCACTGCAGCAAGAGTGAAGCAGAGGATGATGCTGAATTTCATCGACTCCTTTATTCTGTCTTCCTTTCTTGCACCTACATTCTGGCTTACAAAGGTCGATTCTGCGGCACCGATGTTTGCAATCATGTGGATGATGAAGGAATCGAGCCTGCGGAATACACCCCATGCCGCCGATGCACCCGAACCGAATGCATTGATGTTTGCGATCACAAAGAGGTTTGAGAAGGCAACAAGTGACTTCTGGATTCCGTTTGGTATGCCTATGGCATAAATGCTATTCGCAATTGATTTATTATATCTAAGCTTAAGAAGGTTCAGCCTGTAGGATTCCTTTGTCTCCATAAGCCTTATGACAAGGTAAATGGCTGATGCATAAATCGCAACGATTGTGGCGATGGCTGTTCCAACTACGCCCATATTGAAGAAAACTACCAGGATAATGTCGAGAACGACATTGATAACAGATGTTATGCCGAGTGAAATGAGCGGACGGACTGAATCACCAAAGGCGCGAAGAAGTCCGCTTGCCATGTTGTAGACAACAAGGCCGATCATGCCGGTAAAATAGATAGAAAGATAGCTGTCAGCCTCAGGAAATACATCATCCGGGGTTTTTAAGACACGGAGCATTGCAGGTGCAAATACAAGTCCGATGATAGTCATGATAATGCCGATTCCAAGGGCAATTGCCATTGATGTGTGGACGGTGTCTGATACCTTTTTATCGTCCCTTGCACCGAAATACCTTGCGGCCATGATTGTGGCTCCAAGTGAAAGACCACTTGACATTCCGATGATTGCGTTAATGAGTGTTTCGGGTGAGGTTACGGCTGCGAGTGCGGTCTTGCCGACGTACTGACCGACGATTATCGAGTCGACGGTTGAGTAAAGCTGCTGAAGCATGTCACCGAGAATTAAAGGGATGGCAAAAATGATGAGCTGCTTCCATACAACTCCGGTAGTCATATCAACATTTTTTCCGATTGCTCCCTTGCTCATCGCAGTTCCTCCCTTTTTTACAACCAAATATGACCGCAAAAAATGTGATGCAAAAACATCACGGAATTATTATAGAACAAAAAAAATAAATGTACTATAATAGTAATGCTAAAAATGCATTTAAAGAACATTTGATTCATCAAAAAACATTTCACGCCATAGTGGTTAAGGCGTTTTCGGAGGCGGATAATGAGCGAATTTACATGCGCGGAGTGCAGGGTATGGGCGTGCAGGTCACATGAAATGGACAGGCTCCCTAAAAACTGCCCGACAAGAAAGAGCATGAATGGCGAGGACATAGAGCTTTACTCAGAGGAGGAGCTTAAGATTTCACACGAGGCAGCACTTGTAGAAAGTGTGGGCTACGGAAGGCATACGCGTCTTGAGGAGACGATGAGCTTTGCATACAGAATGGGCTATAAGAAGCTTGGAATAGGCTTTTGTGCAGGACTTAAGGAAGAGGCGAGGGTGCTCGCGGGAATTTTGCGCGAGAACGGTTTTGAGGTATGCGCAGAAATCTGTAAGTGCGGCAGCATGTCAAAATCATGTATAGGAATTGAGGATTCGGAGCAGGTACGACCCGGCCAGTTTGAGCCGATGTGCAATCCTGCAGCCCAGGCAGAGCGCCTTAATGAGGAGGGCACGGAGCTTAACATCCTGCTTGGCCTTTGCGTAGGCCATGATTCGCTCTTCATTAAGCATTCAAAGGCACCCGTAACAGTTTTTGTAAGCAAGGACAGGGCTCTCGCACATAATCCTATTGCAGCCATTTACCAGAGTGATGCATATCTTAAGCGTGTGCACACATTTATTAAAGACGAGTTCCACTTAGAATAAAAGACGGGCCCCACTTAGTATGTATTAAAGACGAGTTCCATAAAGATGTGTGAGGAGACCTAAGGAAAAGATTTTATGACCTACCAGGAAGAAAATGAACTGATGGCTGCGTGGACAGACATTGCAAATGCGATGTTTGAATCCGGGGCGGAGGTAAAGAGGATCGAAAAGAGCCTCTATTTACTTGCGCAGTCACATGGTGCCACAAACATCAGTTCCTTTACAATAAATTCTAACATTAACATGACCTGTACCTTCCCCGACGGAAACATAGTATCGCAGTCAAGAAGAATCGTTAACTATCCGTCCTTTGACCTCAAAAGGTTTGAGGAGCTTAACGAAATCAGCAGAAAATGCTGCGAAACAAAGGCGGGGGCTGCTGAGATAAGGGAAATGCTTAAGAAAACCGAGGTGCCTAAGAGCCCGAAAAGGCTGTTAATTGGTGCGGTGATTGTCGGATTTGCATTCTCGCTCTTTTTCGGAGGCGGCTTTGCCGATGCGATTGTTTCCGCCATTCTCGGAGGATTAATTGTCGTAGCCGACAGGACACTCGGAAGGTATCTTCCAAATACGATTATCTATAACTTTGTGATGGCATTCATGCTCGGGATTATTTCGGGACTTACCTGCAAGGCTTTTCCGATGCTTAATAATGACAAGATCCTTATCGGTGACATAATGCTTCTTGTCCCGGGACTTTTCATTACAGGAGCAATGAGGGACATGCTCACGGGCGACACGATATCGGGAACCATGAGATTTATCGAAAGCATACTCTGGGCAGGAGCGCTGGCAATGGGCTTCATCACGGCCTTTCTTGTGATAGGAGGTAACGTATGAACGCATTTTACCAGCTAATATGGGCCTTTCTTGGAACCTTTGCCTTCTGCCTTTACTTTAACCTAAAAAATGAGAGGCTGTTTATAGCCTCGCTTATGGGACTTGGCACCTGGGCAATATACCTTTTTGTTATGGAGCTTACGGGAAATGTATTTGTGTCATCATTCCTTGCGACCTTCATAATGGGCGTCGTATCAGAGGTTCTGGCAAGGGTATACAAAACACCGTCAATGGTATTTTACATCCCAAGCATTATCCCGATTATTCCTGGAGGCTCGCTTTACTACCTGATGCAGGCAGTCGTGCAGTCAGACAGGGTACAGATGAGCTATTACGCATACATGCTCATTTGGACAATTCTCGGAATGGGCGTGGGCGTATCGCTTATCCAGGTAATTATGACAGTTAGGAAAAATATAAGGGGCTAATCAGGAAACGAGGTTTAGATGAATACATATCTGCAGCTTTTTGGGCAGGGAATGGTAGTAGTGGTACTGAGTATCATTATGTACCTTCTCAAAAAGAAAACAGA
This sequence comes from Eubacteriales bacterium, assembly GCA_030526295.1. GTDB lineage: Bacteria > Bacillota > Clostridia > Lachnospirales > Lachnospiraceae > Avilachnospira. The sequence goes on along the minus strand of JAUNDA010000046.1, from coordinate 2,697 downwards.
ATTCAGTAAAATAAGCAAAAGAAACCGAAATGTGATTTACGGTTTCGTATTTGGTATTGCATCAATATTCGGAACGGTATTCGGAGTCAACACTGCTGGTGCCATTGCGAATGTAAGGGATGCGGCACCGCTTGCAGCAGGTCTCTTTTTCAGTGCACCCTCAGGTATAATTGCCGGAATAATCGGCGGTACCTTCAGATGGCTTTCACCGACAGCAGGAGACTACTCAAGGCTTGCGTGCTCGATTTCAACCGTAATAGCGGGCTTTATGTCAGGTCTTGTCAGGGAAAAAATGCTTGAAAAGAGCAGACCATCATGGAGCATGGCCTTTGTAATAGGCGTCGTAATGGAAGTTCTCCACATGGTGCTTCTCTTCATGACGCACTTTAAGGATTCCGAGCAGGCCTTCCTGATTGTGAAAAGCGTAGCGGTTCCGATGATTATGGGAAATGCCTTTACCATTTCGCTTACGGCCTTCATCCTTGAATTCTTTAACAGGGTTCATTATAAGGGCGCACAGCTTAAGCCGGTTTCCTTCAGGTTCCAGCAGGGCATGCTCATAGTAATGGTTCTAAGCTACTTCCTCACAACCGGCTTCATCTACCAGCTTCAGACGCAGGTTGCAAAAAGGGATACCGAAAAGCTCATTGATACAAACATTGCGGATGTGGAGATTGAAATTGAGGAGCGCCAGGAGGAGGCACTAGTCGAGACCACCAAGACCATCGCAAGGGAATACAAGATGGATATTGGAAACGGTGTTTCGCTTACGGACTATATGAAGGAGCTTGGTGTCGATGAGATTAACATTGTTAACCGCGACGGCATCATAACAGCAAGTACGGAGCCTGAGTATGTCGGCTTTGACATGAAATCGGGTGAGCAGTCCTCGAAATTCATGGTGCTTTCAGACGCAAGCGGAACCACAATAGTTCAGAAATTCACCAATGTCGCATACAACGAAAACGATGCCTCAAGGGCAAGACAGTATGCGGGAACGGGACTCGGAAACGGCGAATACATCCAGGTCGGAATGGGCTATGCGTCGCTTGCAAGAAGCCTTAGCCGTGTCACAAATGGTATCGGAAGGAACAGAAGAATTGGCAAAACCGGATATCTCATAATTACAGATACCGAGGGCAACATGATCAGTGCAAAGGACGGTGAGGCAGAGGTAGAGCACCTCGGCGAGCTGGGCATTGACATTGCAGAGCTTAAGATGGACAAGCTCTTTGAAACCGTGCTTTACGGCGAGAAGTGCTTTGTAAAGGTCAATGAAAAGAACGGCTCATGGGTATTCGGAGTTGTTCCTGAGGCCGAGGTTTATGCTGAAAGAAACAGTGAGATCTTCATCAACTCATTTATGGAGGTTCTCGCATATGCATTGCTTTTCGTTATCATCTTTGCACTTATAAAGATTGTCATCGTAAATGACATCGTAAAGATAAATGAAACGCTTGGCGAGATAAAGAAGGGCGACCTTACAAGGAGAATAGACCTTAAGACCTCTAAGGAGATGAAGGTATTGACGGAGCACATTAACAGTACCGTTGATAAGGTTACCGAGCTTCTCGAGGCGGAAAAGCAGAGAATCGCAAAGGAACTCGAGCTTGCAAAGGATATCCAGAACTCGGCACTTCCGCAGGTTTATCCGGCCTTCCCTGATGTCCCGGAGATTGACGTGTATGCAACAGTCACTCCTGCAAAGGAGGTTGGCGGAGACTTCTATGATTTCTACCGCTGCGGTACCGATGAGATAGCATTCCTTGTGGCGGATGTATCGGGTAAGGGAGTTCCTGCCGCAATGTTCATGATGAGGGCAAAGACCCTTATCCATACAATTGTCGGAACAATGGACCTCGCCGATGCGGCTGTAGCGATTAATGACAATCTCTGCACCGGTAATGACGCGGGAATGTTTGTAACTGCATTTGTCGGAGTGTTTAACTTTAAGACTGGTCACCTTGAGTATGTAAATGCAGGTCACAATCCGCCTGTATACATGCCGGCTGATGGCGAATGCGAGTACATGAAGAAGCGCTCTGGTCTCATATTTGCCGGAATGGAGGGAGTACCATATAAAAAGCACGAGATGGACCTTAAAAAGGGCGATAAGCTCTTCCTCTATACAGATGGTGTAACAGAGGCCAACGACCCCGATAACACCCTTTACGGCGAGGAGAGGCTCATAGGACTCCTAAGTAACATTAAGGGAGAGGAGATTACTGACATCGTGTCTGATGTATTTAAGGACATTGAGGTGTTTGTAAGGGGAGCTGAGCAGTTTGATGACATCACGATGCTCACACTTGAATACAAGTAAATTAAAAACCGGGGAATATCGATAATCGTGTATGATTACTGGATAACCATTCGGCTGACGCAGAGTAGCGACAAAAGCATATTAATTATCTGATATGATTTCGGTTGACACAGAGTAGCGACAAAAGAATACTAATTGCCAGATATGAATTTGGCTGAGAATGAGGGCTGTCACGCTTGTGGCAGCCTTTTATATTGTGTGCGATTTTATTATTAAATTAGTAGTGCAGTCATTATTGGCGCATCTCTCATTTATGACTGCTTTTTTGAAACACATTGCAGTCAAAATCTTCAATGCCTATTTTTTTGACTGCCTGCAAACTATATGCCTGCAGTCAAAATCCTTATTTCAATAAAAAATGAATGCACATCATA
>JAUNDA010000045.1:5922-17283 GCA_030526295.1 Eubacteriales bacterium | reverse complement strand
TCTGTTGTTCACTCTCCCTGACACCACTTAGGCCGTGTGCCTGTCGAGCCACTCCCTTATGTCCTCGTAAACGGTCTCCCTGTCATCCTCGTTGAGGATTTCGTGTCTGTCACCGTAATAAAGCTTCTTCTCGACATCCTTCATGCCAAGCTCCTTGAACTTGTTATAAACCTCCTTCGGAGCCTTTCCGTAATCACCTACGGGGTCATCCTCTCCCGCAACGATAAATACCGGCAGTTCCTTTGGCATTCTTCCAATGTAGCTGTCCTTTGAAAGAAGGTTAATCGAATGGAACATGTTGTAGTAGCCGTTAAGTGTAAAGCCAAAGCCGCATAACGGATCATCATTATACTTCTTTACGTTTTCCGCATTTTCAGAAAGCCATTCATAGCCGCCTGGCTCACCGTACAGCTTGTTATAGCTTCCAAAGGCCATTGCATCAACAAGTCCTGACCTCTTGTCCCAGCCCTTAAAGAGTGCCACCATCTTGCAAACCGCCTTACCCATTGCAGTAAGGAATGCAGACTGGTTTCCCGTACCCATGATTATAGCGCCAGAAAGCTCGTTTCCGTACTCGGAGATATACTGCCTGCAAAGGAACGAGCCCATCGAATGACCCATGAAGAAGTAAGGCACATCCGGATACATTTCCTTTGTCATCTCATAGAGGTGGTGAAGGTCAGAAAGCACCTTCTTGTTGCCCTCATCCTTTGCAAAGAAGCCAAGCTTCGTTTCATCGGTTATGCTTTTTCCGTGTCCGAGATGGTCGTTGCCTGTTACGACGAAGCCGTCTGCCGCAAGGTAACGTGCAAAGGCATCATATCTGTCAATGTACTCAGCCATTCCATGCGCTATCTGAAGCACTGCCTTTATTTCTCCCTCAGGCACCCATCTCTTTGCATGTATTGTAGTAACTCCGTCAGAACTTAAAAATGTAAATTCCTCTTTTCTTACTTCCATAGCTCCCCTCCATGGCTTAATGCCATCTTATGAATACACTGGTTCCATCCGCACCGAACACGGTGTATTAATTCTTAAACATTCGTATGCTGCTATTTTACCACATTGCAAATCACAATCAATTGTTTTGTGTTACGTGAAGTTAATCGGCATTTTTCTCCATGAGAAGCTGGAGGCTGTGCTTTATGTAATTATTCTGTACGATTGCAGTGACAATGTTTCTTAAAAGCGCCTCTGTTTCATCCGCTGAGCCAAATACCGCACCTATATCGAAGCCGTCCGTACTTACCTCGCTGCCCCAGAATTCTCCGAGTGTATACATAAAGGTTGTTGCAAACCTTTCATATGATTCACGCTTCTCGAACCTTTTCTCTATAAGAGGCAACAGATTTTGCAAATCCTCAAGCGATAGCACAGTCTTAGCGAGAACTATGAAAACCATCGTGGCAATCTGGTCCCTGTAATACTGCTTCTTAATGGCATTAGGCACCATGTGCATCTTTACATAGTTACTGAGCATGGTTTCCGTAACGGCAATGTCAAACCACTCCCCTACTGAATCATTCACATACTTTACCACCTGCTTAAGGTAAAGACCAACATCCGGGATTTCATTATAGCCTGGCATCCTGAACCCGCTGAGATTCTTTTCCACAGTCTGTTTTTTATTTTCCTTTTTATCTTTCATAATATCCGAAACAATTCCTTTCCAAGCCTTTTAGAATCTGTATTTTATATTGCTTTTATTGTTCATAAGGTTTATGTGATTTTTGACACTGTATTTCCTTCTATTAATAATCCCGTGTTTTTCATTTCGCGAGTCCCGGCGTATCGCATGCTACTTTTATCTTTATCGGTTATTGAATAACCGTTGACGAGTTTTTGATTACGATATATAATAGAAGCGGTTATTAAATAACCGATGTTATTGTACTACATAGCGTCATATACGTGCAAGCGTTTCAGATGCTAATTTTACAATTTACCGGCATACACAAAATAAATTAAACAGAGTACACAATACAAAAGGCCGAAACAACCCTGTCTTAAGGGTTCAAAGCTCACGGTGTACGTGTTCAGCCTCCACTGCGCGGAAACATCCATACCCTAAGGGGTCAAAGATATAGAAAGGAGTACATATGAATAAAGCCATCACAGCAGAAAACACATTCACGGAAAACACATTTACATTAAGGGAACCCGTCAGCGCATTAACCCACTTTGCGGGCTTCTGGCTTTCACTCATCGCAATGCCAATGCTTTTTATGCGTGCGTCAATGTCTCCTGTTGTTAATACGAGGGGCGAGTTTTTAAGCCTCGCGGTTTTCGCACTCAGCATGATTCTTCTTTACGCCGCAAGCTCCGCATATCATTCTTTCATCCTTTCGGAGCGAAGCATTAAGCGATTAAAGAAAATTGACCACCTTATGATTTTTGTCCTGATTGCCGGAACGTATACACCGATGTGCACACTTGTTTTAAGGGGAAGCATGGGACTTATACTTCTATATGTAATCTGGGGAATAGCCGCAGCCGGCATGATTTTCAAGCTGTTCTGGGTAACCTGCCCAAAATGGATTTCATCGGTAATGTATATCGCAATGGGCTGGACTGCCATTTTCTTCATAATCCCGCTCTTTAGGATTCTATCTCCGTCGCAGTTCACACTGCTTCTTCTCGGTGGAATTCTTTACACGGTTGGCGGTGTCATCTATGCACTCAAATGGAAGCTTAGTGATGCCTTCGGCTCACACGAGCTTTTCCACGTATTTGTAATGCTCGGATCACTTTGCCACTATGTGATGATATATTCGATACTGTAAATCATCTCTGAACTTTAAAAGACCTCCATAACCCGATGCCAAGTATTGGCGTTTGATTATGAAGGTCTTTGTTTTACTCGTTCCAATTATTCACATATGTAAAAAGGATTCGTCATAGGACCGTCCGCGCTTAAGCGGAGCTTGGTTGCGCGAGGTCTCTCTGACGAATCCCTAAGAAGTCTTTTTCGCCAATTCTTTTTTATATTTCACTCAGCATTCCAATCGTTTCCGATTTATGCCTTAATCCCGTTGCGTGCCTCATACGCCTGAAAGTCATTGTGGCACTTCTTAAGCATCTCACGAATCGGAAGGTGGTACGGGCATCTTGTCTCACATGCACCGCACTCGATGCAAGCGTCAGGCTTAACAGGCAGTGCCTCATAGCGGCCGTAGCCCCAGTCACCGAGGTCATAGCGGTTAAGGTATCCTGCAAAAAGGAATACTCCCGAGATATTGATGCCTGCAGCGCACGGCTGGCAGTAATTGCAGCGGCGGCAGAAGTTGTCTCCAAGTGTCTCCCTTATCTTGTCAAACTGTGCAAGTTCTTCCTCACTGATCGGAGACTTATCCTCTACAGCAGCGAGATTCTGTTTAAGCTCGTCCACACAGTAGATTCCAGGAATCACAATTGTTACATCTGGGTTGGCGCAGATATAACGGAGTGCAAGCGTTGCATCCTCGATTGCCCCGCCTGCCATTGGCTTCATGTCGATAAAGCCGATATTCTTTTCTGCTGCCCTCTTTATCATTTCAGTTCCCTGTGACTCAACGATATTGTATGGGAACATGATTGTTTCAACCCAGTCAAGCTCTATGGCCTTTTCAAACACCTTTATTGAATGTGCAGTAAGACCAATGTGTCCGATCTTGCCCTCAGCCTTTGCTTCCATAAGTGCCTCAAGGGCTCCACCCGGTGCCATCACCTTCTCAAGTTCTGCCTCAGACGGGTTATGCATCTGGTAAAGGTCAATGTAATCCGTACGGAGATTCTTAAGGCTTGTCTCCACATCCTTTGCCATAGCTTCCTTTGTGCGTGACATACTCTTTGTGGCAAGCACAAATTTGTCACGGTTACCCTCTATTGCCTGTCCGATAAGTTCCTCGCTGACTGTATATCCGCGGGCTGTATCGATATAGTTGACACCTGCGTCCATGAGTGCCTTCATAAGCTCAGTTACCTCGGCACCATTGCATTTTTGAATCGGTATTCCTCCAAATCCCATTCTGGAGACCTTAAGCCCTGTTTTTCCTAATGTTACATACTCCATTAAAAAACCTCCTCTATATCCTTCGTCCCATGCTCAGCCACATGCTCAACTTTTCCAAATTAGTTAACAGTCTGGTTCTTTGGCGTAATGAGCACGGTTGTGAGCAGTCTGAACATTGACTTAATGTTAATCGGCTTTGCGATGTGTCCGTTCATTCCGACACGCATAGCCTCTCTCTTATCCTCCTCAAAGGCGTTAGCCGTCATGGCAATGATTCTTATCTCCGCCTTATCCTTTTCATCCATAGAACGGATGGCCTTTGTAGCCTCATAACCGTTCATATTTGGCATCTGGATATCCATAAGTATGAGGTCATAATAATCGGTCTTCGCATTCTTAACCATTTCAACGCATCTTACACCGTCCTCAGCACGGTCGACAACGAAGCCTGCCTCGGTGAGTATTTCCATTGCAATCTCTGCATTGAGATCATTATCCTCTGCAAGAAGGATGCGCTTACCCATGAACATCCTCGGGTCAACCTCTACTCCCTCGTGGTCGATGAGGCTCGATTTATCTGCTATCTTATGTGAAAGCACTACAATAAACTCAGTACCCTCGCCCTTCTTACTCTTAACCTCAACAGTTCCGTCCATAAGCTCGACAAGGCGCTTTACAATCGGCATTCCAAGTCCGGTTCCCTCTACCTTTGAATCAGTAGAGTTATTCTCTCTCGCAAATTCCTCAAAAAGATGCGGAAGGAAGTCCTCACTCATACCGATACCTGTATCTGTGATGGTTGTCCTGTATGAAGCATAGCCCTCCCTTTCGGATGGAATCTCCTCAAGGAGCATATGCACCTTTCCACCGGGTTCTGTATACTTATAGGCGTTACTAAGGATGTTAGTGAATACCTCCCTAAGCTTTATCGGGTCACAGTATACATAGTGGTTTTTAACATCAATCTTCCTTGTGAATTCGATGCCCTTTTGCTTCATCATGTCAAAGAAGATTGAATAGAGCGTATCATTAAACTGCTCTGCACTCCATGCCGTTTCATCAACCTCAAGTGTACCCTTCTCAATTCGGGCCATTTCGAGAACGTTATTGATGATTGAAAGAAGCACCGTGCTTGCGTCATCGATTTTCTTAAGGTATCCGGCACGTTTTTCGGGATCATCCTGATGCTTTTCGAGAAGGTCCCTGAAGCCGATAATCGCATTCATCGGCGTACGGATGTCATGTGACATGTTGAAGAGGAAGGTCGTTTTTGCAGAGTTTGCATCCTCCGCCTCCTTCCTTGCAGCCTCGATTACCTTCTGCTCCTGATGGTAGAAATATGTAAGGATTGTAAGTAAAACAGCAAACAACGCAACCATCAGAAGCACGACAATATTTACAAGGCTGTTTGATCTAGAAACAACCCTTTCGTGTGCCTTCTGCGGGAAAAGCCTCAGCATGTAGTAGCCGCTGTTTGGAAGCTTTGCGATAACACCACCTACGCTGTTTTCCGGGAAGGAAATGGCTGTTGTTTCACCTGATGCCATTGCAGCCTCAAGCTGCTTCATTACAAACGAATTGTTGCCTGCGATATCCCTAAGATATGTTTCCTTTGTGGGGTCATAATCCACTGTTGATGCGATGATTCTGCCGTCAGCCTCTAAAAGATAAGCATCAGCGCTGTCACCAAAGTATTTCTCTGACAGAAATCCCGTGATTCTGTTTGCTGCCTGGTAAACGCCTACAAGCGAGCCAACAAACTCATCCTCATAATATATCGGGGAATAGAACATGAGAAGTGTCTCGTGTGTTGCCCTGGAATTATAGATTAACTCCATTCCCGTATTGCCTTCCTTTGCATCAAGGTAATACTGCCTGTCCCTCGCATCCGAAACGCCGCCCGTGATGTTGTGGTCCATTCCGTCCTTATCTGCAAATTCCATGAAATCGAATACGGAATTTGTTATGAGGTCCTGTACCTCGGATATGTCAAATTCAGGTCCTGTAAGAGACTTACCCACAAGACCGCTAAGCACCTTTATGTTTTCGTAACCGATTACAATCTCATCGTCTATGGCCACAGCCGCCCTGGCGGTGTTATCAGAAAGATAATTAAGATTGTAATTTATGATTCTTTTATTGTTCCTGACTGTAAAGAAAATCATTATGAGTGCAAATGCAAGCGATATGACTCCTATTATGGTCAAAAACAGTTTTCTCTCTTTTTTCATGTGTTTTTCTCCCCTTCTCCCGTCCTTCACTGATGTCCGTTTGGGTGTCCTGAAAAAACAATTGATAATCAAATTATCGGATACAAGTTCATCATGCTTAAACAAGCCAATAATACAAGTTAATTTTATCACAACAGGCTGTACATTACAATTATTACATCCATAATAAAAAACTACGGATAATGTCACGACTCAGTCAGTTTCTTTCAATAAGACATTAAAAAAGACCTTCGAAGGATACCGCTTAGTCTGACGTTTTCCTCCGAAAGTCTTTATAATCCTTTTGTTTTCCAGCCAAATTATCAATGCTGTAAAACCGTAAGAATGCCTTCCACAACATCATTGATATTAACAGGCTTTGCAATATGGCCGTTCATTCCGGCGTCCATTGCATTCCTCTTATCCTCCTCGAAGGCATTTGCCGTTACCGCAAGTATCGGAATGTCTGCCTTCTTCTGGTCCTCAAACTGCCTTATGGTCCTCGTTGCCTCATAACCGTTCATGTTTGGCATCTGAATGTCCATGAGAATGAGATCATATTTTCCCGCAGGGCTATTCTTTAGCATTTCGACGCATTCCGCACCATCATGCGCCCAGTCCACTATGGCTCCAACCTCACCGAGGATGGCCATTGTTATCTCCGCATTGAGTTCATTGTCCTCAGCCATAAGGATTTTCCTTCCGCGAAGGATGTCCTGCTTTGCCTTTACCGGTGATGTGTCACTGTGCTCATTCTCCGACACATCCGCGATTTTGTGCGGCAGTGTAACCATAAAGGCCGAGCCCTTTCCAAGCTCGCTTGTTACCTCAATCGTTCCGCCAAGAAGCTCGACAAGTCTCTTTACAATTGACATTCCAAGGCCTGTTCCCTCGATTCCGCTTACGGTTGAGTTTCGCTCCCTTGAGAAGGATTCAAAAATATGCGGCAGGAATTCACTGCTCATTCCGATACCGGTATCGGAAATCGTAGTCCTGATATATGCAATTCCCTCCCTGTCGGATGGCAATTCCTCGATGGCCGCCGATATGGTACCGCCATCCGGTGTATACTTGACTGCATTGCTTACAATGTTAATGTAAATCTCATTAAGCTTTGTCGTATCACATAGAATATGCTCATGCTCAACATCAACACGGTATTCGAGCTTGATATTCTTCTTCCGTGCTTCCTCCCCAAATACATTTTTAATATTTGACGGGATATCCGGAATATATGCATAATCCTCGGCAACATTCACCTTGCCGCTGTCAATTCTTGACATATCGAGCACATGGTTAATGATTGCAAGAAGAAGGTTTGCCGACGCATCAATCTTATTCTGGTAATCGAGAAGCTTCTCGTCCTTAAGTTCCTTTCTCATGAGCTGTGAATAACCCATGATTGCATTCATCGGTGTTCTTATGTCATGTGACATGTTGAAAAGGAATTCTGTTTTTGCCCTGTTTGCAGTATCAGCTGCCTTATAGGCCTCCCTAAGGGCAAGCTCCTGCTTATGCTGCTCCTCCTTTTCAAGTGTAATCCAGCCCATTGTGCAAAGACACTTACTGCATTTTCCATCCTCTGAACGCTCGAACGGTATAAGGCTGCACCTTGTCCAGCCACCGTCCCTCGTAACAAATTCTGTAATGATGCTGTTACGTCCGCTTCTCCTTTTCTCAACGGTTTCAAGGTTAAGGAATTCCCTCACCTGCTCTGTGTACTCATCCGCCACGATGTCACGGAGGATATGCTCCTTCATCTCATCGATTTTCTTTGGGGCACTTACCTCCTCGTAGGTATCATCACGAATTACCATTTCACGGGCGTTACCGTTCTCAATGTCGATATAGTAAAGGGCATAGTAAAGATTACCCAGCGCCTTTATGATTGACAGGTTACGAAGCTCCGACTCCCTGTATTTTTCAATAGTCCTGCTCTGTGCATCCCTCTGCTTTTCAACCTCTTTTATTGACTTTGAAGAGGTTTCAATAATTCTCGCCGTATTTTTCCTGTTGACATGGTTTGCAAAAATAAATGCCAGTACGATAACGAGGAACAGACTTCCGTTCATGGAAAGAAGCAGCAGGTAATCATCAGACAGATTCGAATTATTATTCCTAACCACAAGATACCAGCCAAGGTTTTCGACATACTTGCTCACTGAATAAGAATTATCATTCTTGGAATAAACATATTCATCTCCCTTTACGGAAGTGGAGAGTATGTCCGTTAAATAAGCATTTTCAATGTTTATCTCGTTTGTATCGACCTGAACAAGTCCGTTCATATCGATCATGTTGAGCTTTACGCCATATTCCTTTTCATACTTTGAAAATATGTCCTGAAGCTGCGTCATTTTCACGCCAACTCCGCATACTCCAAGAAGCTCGCCCTCGTATTCGATTCTCGCATTTACAAAGACGGTCCAGACGTTTTCGTGTACCTCGTCCACATCAACATCGAGGTCATATTCCTTGTTTTTCTCCAAAAATATCGAATACCAGATATCATGCGGGTCATTTACAGGATCCACGATTTTGTTAAGACCGTAATTTGTATAGTATCTTCCGGTCTTTGCAGAAACCACAAATACTGAATCATACTGAAGTCCGTTTTTCAGGTTTGAAAGGTAGTATTTCATCCTTTCAATATCTTCATTCTCAGTGTCTGCAGATTCCTCTTCAGATAAAAACGAGAATAAAAATGCATTGTTTGCCATGGTCTTTGCGGCCATGATTGGCTCAGTAAGGTCTCCGTTTATCTTGTCATGTATCCTGGACGCGAGCAGGATGTCCATTTCCTTTTTGTTTTCCTCTGCCATACGGTGAAGGGAAAACATTGCGAACAGGGTGCAGATGATAATGCTTAAGAGCACCAACGCAAAGGAAAACATCCCTGTCAAATTGCGTTTTTTATCCTTCATAGGTCAAAAACTCCCGATTTTAAACATAAATAATCAGAATATGTTATATCACAAATAAAATCTCATTATAATGAAACTCACGCCACAATTTGTATTTTTTCGAATACCATAGCATGCCATAACACCATGCAGGCTTGGTCAGCACTTCTGATCATCATCCTAAGCTTTAATAATCTTCCATAAATGAGCAAATAAAAAGCTTAATGCCATGTGTCACTAAGTTTTGACGTAGCATTAAGCTTTATTCCATAATGGTTTTTATTTTCCCACACTCCTAAACCATCTGCCGGCAGGACTTAGATCATTTTCAGTAAAATAACCTGTCTTGCCGCATTCGGGCTTTATGAGTGCCGAGCTTTCATTCTTATTTGAGAGGTTCCATGTAACAAATGAAATCTGGTTCCTGTTAATTAGCTCCATCCATTTTGCGGCCTCGTAATAATCAAGTGCACCGTTTCCTGAGGCGTCGCAGATACTGAACTCTGAGATAAATACTGGAAGGCCTGACTTAAGTGTATTCTCAAGACGCTTTCTAAGATCATCCTTATGTGTTCCCGCATAGAAATGAAGCGTATACATGAGATTGTCATAGCCCCTTACGGGATTAGCCGCAGCCTCATCAACATACTGGCTCCAGTTAGGAGTTCCAATAAGGATAATCGCATCAGGGTCATTCTTCCTTATGACAGGAATCACAGCCTCCGCATAGCCTTTTATCTGTGCCCAGCCTGTTCCACCGTTTGGCTCATTGCAGATTTCATAAATGATATTCTCTGCGTCCTTATACTCCCTTGAAACTGTATCAAAGAACCTAATGGCTTCATCCTTATGGCGCATGGGGTCGCAGTCAGAAAGGATGTGCCAGTCGACAATCACATACATGTCTGAATCTGTTGCCGCCTTGATGCCCTTACGAATGAGGTTCATAAGCTCAGTCTGGTTTCCGCCTGAGCAGTATCCGCCGTATTCCTCCGTATAAAGTGCAAGCCTTATGAGGTCAGCATCAAAAAGCGTACGCATATCCTTAAAGGAGATTTCGTTTACATATTGCGGGAACCATGCCAGTCCGTGTGTACTTACGCCCTTAAGCTGCACCATCTGATTGTTTTTATCCTTAATCAGCGTACCCTCCACGTGAAGCGCACCGTTTACAGATGGCCGCACGCTCTTATTCTGGGCATATGCCGGAATGGAAAGAGCAAAAATTCCTATACACGCCAAGGTTACCAAAAGTAATTTTTTAAAGCCACGCATAATTTTAACTCCTGTGTGTAAACATTTATCGCTCTTAAGTATATTACAGAGAATAAAAATGTGATAGTCCTCTCGCAAATCCAACAGAAAAAAGTAAGGTCCTGTTAATTATCTGTATTTCCAATAGAAAATGGCAGCCCTTCACGCTCGTTTTGAGAATGGCTGCCATCTGCAAGTATTAATCTATTAATTATTAATTGGTCTGCGTCTTCGCCAGAATACTCTTCAGTGCTTCCTCTACCTTTTTGACTTCAATCGGTTTAGCGAGATGTGCATCCATACCCGCTGCAAACGCATTCTTTTTATCCTCCTCAAACGCATTTGCCGTCATTGCAATAATCGGAATGCAGGCCTTCTGCTTATCAGGTAACTCACGAATGGCCCGTGCTGCCTCATATCCATTCATGACAGGCATCTGGATATCCATAAGAATCAGGTCATAATAGCCTGCGTCTGCCCTTTGAAGCATATCCAAGCAGAGATGACCGTCCTCAGCACGCTCCACCTTAAGGCCCATCTCATCGAGGATTGCAATTGCAATCTCGGCATTAAGGTCATTATCCTCTGTAAGAAGAATTCTCTTTCCCGTAAGGTCTACAGTTCCTGCTTCAACATCTGTTACATTCGCCTGGGGGACATACTGCTCCTCTTTGGCAATCCTAAAGGACAGGATTACCGTAAATGTTGAGCCCTTTCCAAGTTCACTTTCCACTTCAATTGTTCCGCCTAAAAGCTCAACGAGCTTCTTAACGATAGAGAGGCCAAGACCTGTGCCGGCAACCTTTCCCACGGTAGTATTTCGTTCCCTGGTAAAGGAATCAAAAACGTGTGGTAAAAATTCCTCGCTGATGCCCATTCCGGTATCGCTGATTTTTACCCTGATGCAGGCATATCCCGGTTTGTCGCTTGGCAACTCATCCACAAGGGCTGATACGGTACCTCCCGCCGGCGTATACTTGATGGCATTGCTGACGATATTCAT
>JAUNDA010000045.1:470-5912 GCA_030526295.1 Eubacteriales bacterium | reverse complement strand
AGATTTCATTAAGCTTAGTCACGTCAGCCATCACGTGGTCATGCTCTACATTTACCTCGTAGGAAAGCTTAATGTCCTTCTTTTCTGCCTCAGTACTGAAAACATCGCTAATCAGTGACGCAAGACCGGAAAGCTTTACATACTCCTCCCTTATCTCCGTTTTTCCGCTGTCGATGTGAGACATATCGAGCACGTTATTAATAAGCGATAACAGAAGGTTTCCCGACTGCTCGATTTTCTCCTGATACTCGAGAAGCTTCGGGTCCGTGAGTTCCTTTTTCATTAAACGCGAATAACCAAGAATCGCATTCATGGGTGTTCTGATGTCGTGTGACATACTTGACAAAAATTCCGTTTTTGCAAGGTTTGCCTGTTCTGCCATCTCATATGCCTTTTCAAGCTCGTGCTGCTTTTTACGAAGCTTTGCGCTTGATGTACTCTGTAAAAAGATAACAATGAAGGCAATCAGCACCACAATGCCAAGAATTGAAATCTTGGCCATGCTGTCCTGCAGCTTTTCGATACTTGCCTTAATAAAGGTTCCTGGCATTGTGTTTACAATGTACCAGTCAGTATCCTCAATTGGTGAGAAATAAAGAAATGAGAATACATCGTCACCCTTTTTTGTCGCAGTGATGGCATATGGTTCACCATTGGCAATGGCTTTTTTAAGGGAACTGATGTCTGTCTCAGAGCATGAATAATTCTTACTGATGATTGAAAATACATTCAGCCCGCTAAAAGGCATTGCATGATTCTTAACGATATAGCTGCCATCCGGATGAATGATACTTGAATATCCACTAGAGTACTGGCTGTTTAACACAATCTCACTGGACAGTTCCTCATTTGCAAGGCCTATGATTGCCGCGCATATATTAGTATCACCCATTGGTATATGCTCGTCAAACGAGGTGCCCATAAGAACGAAGCTGTTACCGGCTATTGTTTCATTGGCGGAAATCAGATGCTTCTGGCCGCTTAACAGTTTTCCGAGCATCTTGATTCTGGTTGTACCAAGATAGGAACCGTTTTTCTCATAAACAATACCATTCTCATCCACAAAGGCAAGATACGAAATACGGTTGGCCTCCTCGTAGCGCCTGATCATCTCCATCAGCTTTTCCTGATTCATGTCGTCCACCATGTTCAGACTGCAGTGAATCATTTCCAGCCTGTCAAATGGCTGGTTCAGTGCACTTGATACATGGGCTGACATCTGTTCATTCAGCTCCTGCGAATACTGTTTGCTGATGGAGCGGCTGATTTCATTAACTATCGTTGATGTCGTAAAACGAAGAAGTGGTACGGATGCAGCAATGACCAGGACGATGGCGACAACAGTTGCAGCGTAGTATTTTATTGTCTTTTTATTTGAAACGTTCCGGTTTTCCATTGTCACTCCTAAGTCAGTTAATTACTTCGATACGTCCCTCTATTTGAGATTTTATTACTTCATCCTTATGGTTTGCAAAATAAGCCTTCAGGGCATCACCGTAGGTAATACCAGTTTCCTCCAGAAGCTTTACCCTGACAGGAGTATTCGGATCGAGGACATTGAGCATTGTGTATCCGTCACCCGAATCAATATATCCGTTCACTCCACCAATATAGTCAGTGTATACAACCTTAATCAGATCATTGTCCTTAACCTCAGTTCCGTCTGCATATGTGAGTGAAACAAGCTCTGCCGTTTCATTCTCATTGGCAGCCGGCTTATAGGAATACTTAAGTCCTGATACCTGAAGGAACTGACCTGCAGGCTTCCAGGTTTTCTGAATGCCGTTGGTGATAGCCTCCCTAAGGGTAGCACCATCGACCTCAGACACAACAAGCTTGTTATTATAAGGACAAACAGCTGCGACGTCTTCACCGGTTACATCTCCCTTGTAGAAGCTTGAGCGAATGCTGCCACCGTTTACAAGGGCAACATCGGCACCTGTTGTTTCACATACTGCATCAGCAACCAGATTGCCAACCTTTGTTTCAATCATTCTGGTATTGTTGTTTTCGTACAGCATATCTTCTGCTACTGAGCCAACAATGGAAAGGTCATATTCAACCTTTTCAGAGCCATTCTGATTGTAATCATCAATCAGGCTCATTGCCTCTTCAACTGTAATGGTTCCCTTTGCCGCCTCAGTCAGGTTCTTTCCGATAAAGCTTAACAGGTTAGTCGGGAACGGATTTGAAAAGATCATATCCTTTTCCGCATATGAGCGTATGCTTTCTGGTAACACTGATAAATCAACATTGTACTCATTGAGGAAGGAATGCGGACATGCCGTATCCTTAATCCACATGGACTGTCCCTCTTTCGTGGAAAGATAATTCAATACTGTTAATGCTGCATCAAGCTTCTCCTTATCACCGGAAATTGCTTTATTGATGGCAATGTATTCATTGGAAACGGTGCTAAGCATCTTGTTTCCTTTTTCCGTGTCCGGAAGGCATGGCAGCATAACCATCTCATCCTTAGATTTCTCACAGATTGTGTTGTATGCGTCAAGATTACCAAAGGTAAGAATCGCTTTTCTCTCTGGCATATATTCAATTGCCTTGAAAGCGTTATAGCTTGTTTCAAAACGGCCGTTGTAGAACACAATCATTCGTTTTGCATCAAGAAAGCCTCTCTCAATACAGCTTTTGATGAAGTCTACAGAATGCTCCCAGTTACCTGCAAAGGTTGCCTTCTTGGCCTCGAAGTCAGACAACCATCTTGCACCATCTGCAGTTGAAAGGAAATCAGTGGCATAGTTTGCGGTGAAATATGCACCAAGATAGGTGGCTCCCACGTCAGAAAGGCCGAAGCCGCATCCGCTGTCATCTGAAACACCAACGCCTTTGTCCTTTGAAACCTGAAGGATATTTAAAAGATCCTCTGTGGTATCAGGAAGCTCCAGGTTTAATTCATCTAATATGGTTTTATTGATGATGTAGCCATAGTAGCCGCCTGGAAGTGGCAGGTAATGGCTCTCACCATTAATCATCGTACTTTTTGTGATGGCTGACTGATAGCTCTCTACAAACCCCTCTGCACTAAGGTCGTAGGTATAATCGGCCAGTTCTCCATATGGCAGGCTTGTAGTAAACAAATCAGGACCATGGTCATTCCTGAGCCTGCGGCTTAACTCGCCATAGATGGGTCCAAGCGCCATTGTTTCCACCTGAAGGTCAATCTCCGGATGTGCCTCCTCGAGTGCTGCCTCAAACTCAGGCAGCTTATATGTAGAAACCATAGTGATTACAGTTTTTGTGTCAGGAGCTTTCGCAGTCTGCGTGCTGCCGGCACTATTACCACAGCCGGTCAATAGTCCTAATGAAAGCACTAAGGACATGGCAATAGCAATTCCTTTTTTCATAGTTATGCACCTCTTTAAATTATGAAATGTCCAATATTCGATCATTTATGTAAACCCGTGTAGTAAAGCCATACAAATACCGAATACTCATAATACCCAAAATACAGGCATAATAAATCAATTTATTATATCACAAGCCTATCGGCAATCCAAGTGCTTATTCGGTGCTTTTTTCGCAAATACGAAACCCTACCATACTATTTCATATAGCATCTTTGCCATGGCAGTTTCCCTCAATGAGGGCCGTTACAAGAGTATCTATCCGTCGACATTCCTTTGTTTTTTTCAGAAAAGTTCGTTTTGTCCTAAACCATCAGGCACCTTGTGAAACGGATTTGCTCGCTGTAATTGTCCATGACGGGCGTTTATCGTCGCTTAATCAGTAAAAAAGGGCTTCCAGAATCCGCCGCATTATCAAACGGTTAGATTTCTGAAAGCCCTTTATTTATGGATTTTCCTTATTTGTGATATTCTTAAGCCTTATAAACCTCTTCTCCATCAACGATGGTAGCAACGAGCTGTGCATCCATGATTTCCTTATAATCACATGTTATGAAATCCTTTGTATAAACAGCTGCGTTTGCAACCTTGCCGATGGCAAGTGTTCCAAGATGGTTCTCCTGCTTGCACATATATGCAACATTGATTGTCATTGCAAGGAGTGCCCTTAATGCAGAGATTGCCTCGTCCGGATTGTTAACTGACTTTGGTCCGCCGTCTGGATCGTTTAAAGGTCTTGCACGCTTAACAGCAGTATATACTGAAAGCGGAACGCTCATGATGGTGTTTACAGGGTAGTCCGTGTGGAAGCAAAGCGTTGCACCTGCATCCTCGAAGGCCTTTATCGGATACTGCTCCCATGCCCTCTTCTCACCAAGGTATTTAATACTGTCGTTAAAGTATGGCATCAGAACAGGTGCCCATGTTGGAGCCACTACCGCAATGATATTGTAGTCACCACACTTCTGAATAGTTTCAGGACTTACAATCTGCAGATGGCAAAGAGCATTTCTTGCATCGAAGTTACCTGTTTTAAGTGCAACGGTCTTATATGCATCTGACATCATATTTGATGCAAGGTCTCCAATTGCGTGGGTATGTACAGGGAAGCCTGCTTCGTTAGCTGACTCAACGACAATCTCAAGTGCCTTCTGGTTATCAAGATTAATTACCCCGTGGTAGCCTGGCTGATCAGCATATTCATCAACCATTGCTGCAGTATGTCCCTCGACAACTCCGTCGAGAATCATCTTCTGGCCAAGCACCTTGAAGTACTCGCTGTCATATTTATCGGCCATTTCACGAAGAACGCTGCCGATTTTGAAAGGATCTGTACGAACAGTGTTAACGTTAATATTGTAGGCATAGGTACGAAGCTTCCATTTACCCTCTTCAACAAGCTCGGCATATGCCTCCGGAGTCTCCGGATACATGTCAAGATATGCTTCGGCAACTGCTGTAATTCCCTGTGAGAATGCGAATTCCTGCCAGGCGAGAAGTCCCTCCTTCATTTCTTCCTTTGTAACCTTAAACTTGTCGATGATGAGACTTGCAGCCTCCTCTACAAACAGTCCGCTTGGATTGCCCTCAGCATCAACATGAACCCTTGCCGTACCGAACTGCTCCACATAGTTTTTGTCAATCGAGCAGTACTTTATGGCAGCTGTATTGCACCATACGGAATGTCCGTCGATGGAACGAAGAATCATCGGTTTGTCGGGGCAGATGGCGTCAAGCATTGCAGCTGTCGGCTCATCATATTTTGACCAGCCTGCTCCCATGATAACCTTTCGGTCAGGGTTTTTCTTAACATACTCTGCCATCTTCTCAACATATGCCGACATGCTGTGCTCCGCTGTCAGGTCTGCCTGAAAAGCCAGTCTCTGGCCTGCCATCGGTCCATGGGTATGGGCATCCATAAAGCCCGGATAGATGGTGGCTTCACCGTAATCCAGGATTTTTGTTTTCTCTCCCTTGAATTTCATGGCAATGTCTTTACTGCCGATGTATTTTATGATGCCGTCCACGACTACCAGTGCCTGTACATAAGGCTTGTCGGTGTCAAGTGTCATGATGTTTC
>JAUNDA010000045.1:0-455 GCA_030526295.1 Eubacteriales bacterium | reverse complement strand
AGACTGTGTCCGTTATTAATACTGCTCTCGGTGACATAACCAGTCTACTTCGCTTCGTATTGTAGCTCAAATGAAACGTGCAGTTATTTTCGATATCTATTATAAGGTGATTGTTTTGGGAAAGCAAATTTTCTGTACAAACAAATTCCCAGGTTGAGCTGTAAATTTAGCTTCAGGATGACAATATATGTCCATCTCAGCCTATAAAATGGCAAACTGAAAGATCATGATCACAACTGTTAAACAAACGCGGAAAAAACATGCATGCGAAAGTGAGGTGCTCATATGATACACGCAATTACAGAAGAGGAAATGACTGATGCGACCGGGACCCCGGACATCTGTGCTTTTATGAGATCAGAAACGATCCGCTGCCATATGAGAGAGAATAAGACTTTCGATATACGTGATTCCATTTTCATTATCATGAAAAGCATGAATCCGATTGAGGCAAA
>JAUNDA010000044.1 GCA_030526295.1 Eubacteriales bacterium | reverse complement strand
TCGAATGCATAAGTCATAGCATGTGAGAAGCCGTTAAACTCAGCTGTATGTCTTAAGATTTCATCGCAGCGGAGCTTAAATGAAAGCTTACCTGTTGTTGCCTCACCTACAGGAAGTGTGTCAACAATCTTGTCATATCCGTGGAATCTGAGCACCTCCTCTGCAAGGTCTGCCATGCAGTGAAGGTCACGTCTGAAGGAAGGAACGATAACCTCGTTCTTAGCCTCGTCAAAGCCAAGGTCGATCTTAGCGAAGATCTTCTTCATCTCGTCTGCGTCAATGTCTGTTCCAAGAAGACCGTTAATCTTCTCAGGCTCAAACTTGATTGTGATTGTCTCCTCAGGATTCGGATAAACATCAATCATGCCGCCTACAACCTCACCGCATCCAAGCTCCTCGCAAAGCTCACATGCCCTGTTGATTGCCTCAAGCGCATTAGCCGGGTCAAGGCCCTTTTCAAAGATTGATGAAGCGTCTGTACGAAGACCTGCCTTCTTTGCAGAAAGTCTTACGTTGATTCCGTCAAAGTTAGCTGCCTCGAATACTACTGTATGTACGTTCTCCGTGATCTTTGAGTTCTCTCCGCCCATTACACCTGCAATACCTACAGGCTTCTCAGCGTCATTGATCATGAGAACTGTGTGGTCAAGGCTTCTTACCTGACCGTCAAGTGTCTGGAACTTGTCTCCGTCCTCTGCACACTTAACAACAATCTTGTGACCTGCAAGTGTGTCATAGTCGAATGCATGCATCGGCTGGCCGTACTCCTGCATTACGAAGTTTGTAATGTCAACGAGGTTGTTGATAGGTCTGATGCCACTATTACGAAGTCTCTTCTGCATCCATTCTGGTGACGGTGCAAATTTGATGTTCTTTACCATTCTGGCAATGTATCTCGGGCAGAGTCTTGTATCCTTTACCTCAACCTCAAGATAATTCTTAATGTCATCGTCATTGCCTGTAGCCTTTGGTGTATGAAGCTTTAACTCCTTGCCAAATGTAGCTGCGGCCTCTCTTGCGATACCGATAACGCTGTAGCAGTCTACCCTGTTTGAGGTAACCTCATACTCTACTACTGTGTCATCCATACCGAGTGCCTTGATAGCGCTGTCGCCTGGCTTAAGGTTAAGTTCCTCAATAAGTGCATCCGGGAAGAAATATATTCCATTTTCCGGTGCAAGAGGATAACCGTTCTTATCTGAACCAAGCTCCTCGATTGAGCACATCATTCCGTTTGACTCTACGCCGCGAAGCTGTCCTGCCTTGATTTCGATGCCATCAGCAGGAAGTGGTCCGCCGTCATGTCCGCCTGCAACCTTTCCGCCGTCAAGAACAGCCGGAACAAGCTTTCCAACTGACTCTGTTGAAACATTAGGAGCACCTGTAACAATCTGTACTGAGTGGTCTCCAACACATACCTGGCATACAACAAGCTTTGTTGCATCAGGATGTCTTTCAACACTGTCAATACGTCCTACTACTATATTTTTAAGGTTCTTATCAAGAACCTCATAGCCCTCAACCTTTGTACCTGTGAGCGTTAAGGCATCACTGTATTCCTGAGCACTGACATCAAGGTCAGGAACATAGTCCTTTATCCATGATAATGGTGTATTCATAAATGTCCCTCCTTAGAACTGGCTTAAGAATCTTAAATCGTTTTCGTAAAGTAATCTCATGTCATCAATCTCATATTTGAGAATGGCGATTCTTTCAAGGCCTACACCGAATGCAAATCCGGTATACTTCTCAGGATCGATTCCACACATTTCAAGAACGTTCGGGTGTACCATTCCACAGCCAAGGATCTCAATCCATCCCTCGCCCTTACAGAAACGGCAGCCCTTTCCACCGCACTTAAAGCAGCTTACGTCTACCTCTGCGCTCGGCTCTGTGAACGGGAAGTGGTGCGGACGGAATCTTGTCTTTGTATCCTCTCCGAAGAGCTCCTTTGCGAACTGTGTAAGTGTTCCCTTAAGGTCTGTCATTGTGATGTGCTTATCAACAACAAGTCCCTCGATCTGGTTGAAGGACGGGCTGTGTGTAGCATCAATTGCATCAGATCTGAATACCCTTCCTGGTGCAATCATTCTGATAGGAAGCTTGCCCTGCTCCATGACACGTGCCTGAACAGGTGAAGTCTGGCTTCTTAAAAGAATGTCATCTGTGATATAGAAGGTATCCTGTACGTCTCTTGCCGGATGTCCCTCAGGGATATTGAGCTTTGTGAAGTTGTACTCCTGATATTCTACCTCAGGACCCTCAACTACCTCGTAGCCCATTCCAACGAAGATTCTCTCCACCTCGTCAAGTGCGAGCTGGCACGGATGCGGATGGCCCGCCTCCATCTTCTTTGCCGGAAGGGTAACGTCAATTGTCTCAGCCTCGAGCTTAAGAGCCCTTGCAGCTGCCTGCATTCTGTTCTTTGCTTCCTCGATGGCTTCCTCTGCCTTAGCCCTAACCTCGTTTACCTTCTGTCCGAAAGCAGGTCTCTCCTCTGGAGAGAGGTCCTTCATTTCCTTCATAACGAGTGTGATAATACCCTTCTTTCCAAGGTATTCAACTCTTACGTCATTAAGTGCATCGAGGCTTTCGCAAGCTTTAACCCTCGCAAGCACGTCTTCTGTAATCTTTACTAAATCCTGCATATTTCACCTCTATTAGCCCGCCGGTCCCAGCGGAGAATCTGATATCTGTGTACTTGAACCCGGTCCACCGCCAGGTCCGCCTGAGCCCTCTGAGCCTCCTGAACCCGGTCCACCCGGAGTTACAGTGCCTGAACCACCTGAGCTTCCAGGTCCGCCTGTACCGCCTGAGCCACCTGTACCTCCAGGTCCCGGAGATACCTCAGGAACTGTAGGCTGTGACTGTGTCGTCGGCTGGACAGGTGATTCTATTTCAGCCGGTCCTGGTGACTGAGTCGACTCTGTTGTTGGAACGATTCCTCCTGGTCCCAGTGGCATTGTTTCTGACTCGGACTCACTCTCTGATTCTGTTTCAGAGGTTTCCTCCTCTTCCCTATACCACTCGGTATGACCTGAATATGATGCTCCGTGGTCAACACTTCTGCTTACCACCTCGCCGTCCTTCTTGACAATAAGATATGTCTTCCATGAAGAACCCTCGTCGCCTGTTGTAGGCTGTCTCTCTAGGTCATCCTCGGGAATCGGCTTTCTTACAACAGGATATGTGGCAATCTTCTCCGATTCAAGTGAAAGCTCGTAGCCATCCTTTAAAACAGGTCTTCCGTAAATAGTTACGGTTACTGTTCTGTCCTCATATTTAGCCCTGATACCAATTGCATACGAGGTATCAACGCAGTAATCCTCATAGCCCGGTACGTTTGCAAACCTGTAATCCGGTCCGCCCCAGCTGATTGTGGCATCCTGTCCCGGTGTTACGTATGAAGGCTTAAACGTATGTGAATATCTGCTTGTTGTCTTAAGTCCTGCCGTTACAACTGCATTGTAAAGGGTAGATGAAAGCTGGCATACGCCTCCGCCTATCTCGAGGATAACCTCGCCGTTAAGATAAGCCGCTGCTGCGCCATATCCCTTTTCTGCCGTTCTCTTTCCGATTGCATCGTTAAATGAGAACTCCTCACCGCTTCTTACAATCGTTCCGTTAAGCGTCTCGCAGGCAAGACGGATGTTGTTGTTTCTTACCCTGTTGTCGGTTGTCTTTGTTACATACTCACCGATAATCTTGTAGGAACCGGCTGTTGTAACATCACTACCCGGGAGAATTTCCGTTGTTACCTTTAACTCGCTCTGATACTCACCTGCACTGATTGCGGCAACGATGTCTTCCTTAAGGCCGTCCTTATCGATGCGGTATCCGTCCTCCTCGTTTTCAATGAGGAATTCGTCATTCTCGGCATCGTAGGAACCGATGTTTCCGCCCTTAGGCTCCTTGTACCACATGTCATCGGCCTTCTGGGCAGCTTCCTTTGCAAATGCATCGAGACCGTCCATTGTGAGGGCATAGATAACAGAGCCCTCCTTGCCGTTGGCATTGTCATCGAAAATCTGGTCGAGGGCCTTTAATACCTTATACTCAATAAAGTCATCAACCGGGATTGTCTCTGCAACGACGATTTCGTTGCCTGATGTCTCCTCCTCGGCTGTTGTCTCCTGACTCTCTAAAACTGCATTGTCTCCGCCGTCTCCGCTTTCAACTGAAACGTCGGCACCTACTGTCGGCTTTACGACAGCACCTACCTCAGCGCCCGGATTGACAATCGTCATGTTCCACTCATAGTTCTTCTTAACCTTTTCGAGAATCTTCTGCTCGTCAAGTCCTTTTATTTTGATGTTTCCAACCTTCTCCATACCAGGGAACGCGGAAATATTGATGAAATAATCGCCCTTGATTACCTCATCACCATGTGCGGACGAAGTTGTCTCTGCCTCTGTTGTGACAACCGGCTTTTTGTTATTGCCGCTGTTTTTGTTCTTAAACACGTAAACAAGGGCAGCACAAAGAATTATGACCACGATAATGCCGAGCACTATCGGGAAATAATTCTGGTTCGAGTTTTTGCGTCTCGATCTGCTGCGCCTGTTTGCCGAGCTTTTATTAATCTGATAATCTGTATATCTGTTCAATTTATTTCACTACAAGGTTAACAATCTTACCAGGTACATAAATCTTCTTTACGATGCTGCCCTGAACCTTACCGGCAACAGCCTCCTCTGCAAGCTTAAGTACCTCTTCCTGTCCCATTTCATCTGTAACGTCAATGGTTGCCTTAACCTTTCCGTTAACCTGAACAGGAACCTTCTTGAAATCATCCTTTGCCTTAGCCTCATCAAATTTCGGCCAGCCTGCCTTGAATACAGAGCCCTCTTCTCCGAGATCGTGCCATACCTCCTCTGCCATATGCGGAGCAAATGGTGCAAGAAGTACTGCAAAGGTCTTAAGTGTTTCCTTATCGATTCCGCCTGCTGTCTTTGCGATGTCGATAAGTGCGTTGTTGTGCTCCATGAAGCCTGAAACAACAGTATTTAAGCTGAATGACTCGAATCTTGACTCGATGTCACGGATAAGCTTGTGGCACTCTGTTGTCATTTCCTTTGTTGCCTCAATGTTCTTATCCTTTGAATTCTGAACAAGGTTGTAGAATCTTGTGAGGAAACGGTATACGCCGTCGATTCCCCTGTCATCCCACTCTGCGTCCTGCTCAGGCGGTCCCATGAAGAGCTCATAGAGTCTTAATGCGTCACAGCCGTAATCGCGAACCATGTCATCAGGTGATACGACATTGCCCTTTGACTTACTCATCTTGTCACCGTTCTTGCAAATCATGCCCTGGTTGAAGAGCTTGAGGAACGGCTCGTCAAAGTCAACTACACCGATGTCATTAAGGAACTTTGTGTAGAATCTAGCATAGAGAAGGTGAAGAACCGCATGCTCAACACCGCCTACGTACATGTCTACAGGAAGATACTTCTCTGCCCTCTCCTTTGAAACAAGCTCGTCGTTATTGTGGCTGTCCACGTAACGGAGGAAGTACCATGATGAACCTGCCCACTGAGGCATTGTGTTTGTCTCACGCTTAGCATCAGCACCACACTTCGGGCACTTGCAGTTAACCCACTCGTCAATTGCTGCAAGCGGTGACTCACCTGTACCTGTCGGCTCATATGACTCTACATCAGGAAGACGAAGTGGAAGCTCCTCTACCGGTACTGCAACGTTGCCGCAGCAAGGGCAGTGAACGATCGGAATAGGCTCGCCCCAGTATCTCTGACGTGAGAATACCCAGTCACGAAGCTTATACTGGACTGTCTTCTTTCCATAGCCCATATCCTCAATGATCTGAGGACCGTTCTTCTTCATGTATGCTGATTCCTTGCCATTCCAGTCGCCTGAATTGATGAGGATACCCTGAGGTGCCTCATATGAATGCTCAGAAACATCAACGTCGTTTCCGTCAGGTGAAATTACAGGGATGATCTCGAATCCGAACTTCTTAGCAAACTCCCAGTCACGCTGGTCGTGTGCCGGAACACCCATAACAGCTCCTGTACCATAATCAGCGAGTACATAGTCAGCTACCCATACAGGCATCTTCTTCTTTGTAAGCGGGTTGATTACGTATAAACCTGTCGGAACACCTGTCTTAACCTTGTCCTGCATTCTGTCAACGTTTGACTTCATTGATGCCTCAAAGATGTACTTCTCGACAGCCTCCTTGTTCTCAGGTGTAGCGAGCTCCTTTGCAAGCTCATACTCCGGAGCAACTACCATGAAGGTTGTTCCGAAAAGTGTGTCAGGACGTGTTGTATATACTGTGATGTGGTCCTTGCCGCCAACCGGTGTCTCGAGCTTAAAATCAACCTCAGCACCGTATGACTTGCCGATCCACTCAGTCTGCATCTTCTTTACCTTCTCAGGCCAGTCGAGCTTGTCGAGGTCTGCAAGAAGTCTGTCTGCATATGCTGTAATCTTAAGCATCCACTGACGGAGGTTCTTCTTTGTGATAGGGCTGCCGCATCTTTCGCAGACACCCTCCCTAACCTCTTCGTTTGCAAGACCTGTCTTACATGAAGGACACCAGTTAATCGGGAACTCCTTCTCATATGCAAGACCGTTTTCAAACATCTTTACAAAGATCCACTGTGTCCACTTGTAATAATCGGGATCTGTTGTGTTAACCTCCATATCCCAGTCGTAAATCGCATTAATCTGCTTGATCTGCTCCTTAATGTTCTTTACGTTGCTTGCAGTGGAAATTGCCGGATGAATATGATTCTTAATAGCATAGTTCTCAGCAGGCAGTCCGAAAGCATCCCATCCCATCGGGTGGATAACATACTTGTTCTTAATAACCTGGTATCTTGACCAGGCGTCTGATATAACATAGCCTCTCCAGTGGCCTACATGAAGTCCCGAACCTGACGGATATGGGAACATATCAAGACAATAATACTTTTCCTTCTTATCATCCTTAGGGTTAATCGGGTTATCCTCCCAGTATTTCTGCCACTTCTTTTCTATAGCCTGATGATTATATACTGCCATCTGTTTTTGCCTCCAAAGCGTACTTTTCCTAAATTATTATTCTAACCTTACATCATCTTATAGTCAATTAAGAATTTATAACATTTGTGTGTAGAAAATCCATTACACTTTGGGCACTTCGTACATCCATGCCCTCTACATTCTTTAGTGTTTCAAGGTCTGCGTTCCTTATTGACTCTATATCCTTAAAGGCCCTCATGAGAGCCCTTCTTCTTTTTGGTCCGATTCCGGGGATGTCATCGAGTATTGAATGCACCTGTTCCTTCGTTCTTAGGTGCCTGTGGTATTCAATCGCAAAGCGGTGTGTCTCGTCCTGTATCCTTGTAATGAGCTTAAAGCCCTCACTGTGCTGGTCAATCGGGATTTCCTCTCCCTTAAATATGAGTCCCCTCGTTCTGTGCCTGTCATCCTTAACCATTCCGGCAACGGGAATCACGAGCCCAAGCTTCTCTATTACCTCCTCAGCGACACCAACCTGGCCCTTGCCTCCGTCCATAAGGATAAGGTCTGGATAAACGTCAAAGCTCTTATCCTTTTTATCGTGTGTGAAGCGCCTTGTGAGCACCTCCCTCATCGATGCATAGTCATCAGGTCCTACGACCTCTTTTATCCTAAACTTTCTGTAGTCGCTGTTCTTTGGCTGTCCGTCAAAGAAAACTATCATTGATGCAACCGAGTCAAAGCCGTTTGTGTTTGATATGTCAAAGGATTCAACCCTGTGGATTACCTTTAAGCCAAGTAAATCCCTTATCTCATTAAGCGCACCTAGAGTACGAAGGTTCTCCTTCTTTAGCTTTTCCCCGTCAGCGTGATGGATGAGCTTTGAATTAGTCACCGCCATCTCGACGAGCTTTTCCTTCTGGCCCTTCTTTGGTGCCATTATTGTGCACTTATGGTTCTGAAGACCGGAAAGCCACTTTTCAGTAAGCGTTCTCTCGGGGAAGTCACACTGTGTCCATATCTCCTTCGGGACATACGGAGTTCCAGTATAAAAACGTGCGATAAACGCACCCACAAGCTCCTCTATTGTTTCATCACCCTCAATGTCCATGTGGTAATGCTCGCGGCCTGTCATCCTGCCGCCCCTTATAAAGAAGATGTTTGCGACAGCGTCCCTGTCCTCCTTGTAGATGCCGATGATGTCCCTATCGTCCTCATCGTAGGCTGTAACCTTCTGCTTTACGCTAAGCTCCTCAACGGCCTTTAAAAGGTCCCTGTACTCAATTGCCTTTTCAAATTCAAAGTTATCTGAGCATGCTTGCATCTTGTCAGTGAGCAGCTTCTTTACCTTGTCATATTTTCCCGACAGGAAATCGATTGTATCCTCTATTCCCTTTCCGTACTCCTCTGGTGTCACACCGCCATTACATGGCCCCATGCACTGGCCGAGCGAATAGTAAAGGCATGGTCTTTCCCTTCCGATATCCTCAGGCAATCTTCTCTGGCAGGTACGTATTTTGTAAAGCTTATGCAGCATGTCGATGCATTCCTTTACCGCAAGCCCAGAGGTGTAGGGTCCGAAGTACCTTGCCTTGTCCTTTTTAAACTTTCTTGTTGAAATAAGCCTTGGATAGGCTTCGTTTGTAGTTACCTTTATGTATGGATATGTCTTGTCATCCTTTAAAAGCGTATTGTATTTCGGCCTGTGCTCCTTGATTAGGTTATTCTCAAGCACAAGTGCCTCAAGCTCCGAATCAACGACGATATACTCAAACCTCTTTATCTGGGTAATCATCTTCTGAATCGTCACCGATTTGCCCTTTGGGGACTGGAAATACTGGTGCACCCTGTTGTAAAGGTTCACCGCCTTGCCGATATATATGATTTCGTCTTTTTGCCCATGCATAAGATAAACTCCCGGCTTTTTCGGGAGTTTTCTTAATTCATCTTCAATAATAAAATCGTTATTCATAGACTATAATCGGTCCGTCCTCAAGAAGCTTTGATTCGTCCTCCTTATAAAGCTCGTCGCCGTTTAAGGCCTCTGCGAGCTCAACAGGGAAGGTTTCCTCGGGCTCAGTCTGTTCCTCTGTAGGAATGAGAGCCCTTGACTCTTCTATTCTCTTTTCCTCTGCCTGGCCCTCGGCCTTTGAAAGGAAGCCTGAATAATCATACTTAACCGACGGGTTCCAGAGAATCCACTCGTCGTAGCCGGCGTCATAGACACCCTTTATCTCCTGCCTTATTGCCTCCCTGTCATATGTCCTGTATTTTCCAGACCCAAGCCAGGTTGCCGTAAAGGCCTGAAGCCAAGGACGCACCTGTGCATTATGGCCATATTCCTCCTCAACGTTTTTGAGCGCATACTTGGATCTCTTACAAGCTCCGAGTATTGCCTCATACGGATGAAGGTCCGGATAATCGAGCGAAAAGTTTCCCGCAGCATAGTGCGAGGGGTAAATCATCGGGCAGATGTAATCGACTGTTGCCGCTATCTGTGCGTAGTCCTGTCCAACGGACCTTGAGTCGACCTTTGATGCAATGATTGTTCCGAATACGTCGGCTGACATGTAGATGCCCGCCTTACGGAGGTTCTCACTGAGATACTGGACGCACTCCGAGATAATTGCAATCTTATCCCTTGACTGAACCTCCTCCTCGTCGAAGATGCAGTCGCCTGCACCCTTGTCAGTACAGAATCTTATATAGTCAAACTGTACCTCCTGGAAGCCGATTCTTCCTGCCTCAAGCGCAATGTCAAGAACATAATCCCAGTACTCTGTCTTATACGGGTTAACCCATGCATAACCGGAATTATCCTTATACACGGTGCCGTCCTGCTTTGTGAGCATCCACTCGGGCTTTACACGCGCAAGATGCGGGTCTCTCATCGTAACAATACGTGCAATGCAGTAAATACCGTGGCTTTTAAGCTCGTCAAGAAGCTCCGGAAGGTTCTCGATTGACACCTCTATCGTCTGAAGGTCTATTACGGACTGTACGTTTTTCATGTCGTAGGTAACCTTGCCGTAGTCGTCCTTAATGTCGATTACTATGGCATTGATTTCCGTTTTGTCGCATACGTCCATGATTTCCTTCATGAACTCGTAATTGCCTACCCTCTTTGATGCAAGGTAAAGACCCTTAACCTTAACTGGTGTTCTTGTATCAACCCACTCGGGCTCAGTCTCTGCCTCTGTCGTTTCAACAGTTGTCTCCTCAGTTGTCGGCTGGAGACTGTCAAGATCGAAGGTTGACGGTTCTGCCGTTGTGATTGCAGCATCAACCGCCGTCGGTT
Source organism: Eubacteriales bacterium (assembly GCA_030526295.1). Lineage (GTDB taxonomy): Bacteria > Bacillota > Clostridia > Lachnospirales > Lachnospiraceae > Avilachnospira. Next base: position 7,050 of record JAUNDA010000044.1, on the reverse strand, counting down.
CATATCTTTTGCATGAAACAAGAAGCATTGCCATTAAAAGCAATGCTCCTGTAAACTTTATTCTGTTTTTGATTTTAGAATTATTCCTCATCCTTGTCTGCTGAAGCGATAACAGCATCCATAACGTCCTGAGGGGCCTGCTCGTATCTTGCAAACTCATATGCGAATGATCCGATACCACCTGTCATAGAACGGAGGTCTGTGCCATAACCGAAGAGCTCTGACATCGGGATTTCAGCCTCTACGCATGTCTTTCCTGCCTTAACAGCATTCATTCCGAGTACACGGCCACGACGCTTGTTGAGGTCGCCCATTACATCTCCTGTGAAGCTGTCCGGAACAGTAACCTTAAGTGTTGCGATAGGCTCAAGGATAACCGGGCTTGCCTTCATGAAGCCGTCCTTGAATGCAAGTGTTGAAGCCATCTTGAATGACATTTCGTTAGAGTCTACCGGGTGGTAAGAACCATCTGTAAGTGTAGCCTTAACACCAACTACAGGATAACCTGCAACCGGTCCCTTAAGAACGCATTCCTGGATACCCTTCTCAACTGCCGGGAAGAAGTTCTTCGGAACTGATCCACCAAAGATCTTCTCTTCGAATACGTAAGGTGTTGTAAGATCGCCTGATGGCTCGTACTCCATAAGTACATCACCGAACTGTCCGTGTCCGCCTGACTGCTTCTTATGTCTTCCTCTTACCTCTACCTTCTTACGGATTGTCTCTCTGTAAGCGAACTTCGGCTTTGAAAGCTCAATCTTAACCTTATATCTGTTCTCAAGCTTTGACTTAACGATTTCAAGCTGCTGCTCGCCGATACCGTAAAGCAGTGACTGTCTGTTCTCGCTGTCGTTTACAACTCTGAGTGTCTTATCCTCTTCAAGAAGCTTTGAGATACCTGCTGCTACCTTGTCATCCTCACCCTTGTTAACAGCCTTGTAAGCAAGGTATGTGTAAGGAGTCTCAACCTGCGGTCCGTCATACTTGATCTCAGATCCCTTAGGAGCAAGTGTATCACCTGTTGATGTAACGCTAAGCTTTGAAAGTGCTCCGATGTCTCCAGCCTTAAGCTCAGGAGTCTCGATTGCTTCCTTTCCACGAAGAACGAAGAGCTTTCCGCACTTCTCCTCTGTTTCCTTGTTAACGTTCATGAGAGTCATATCTGACTTCATTGTGCCGCTCATTACCTTGAACATGCTGTACTTACCGATGAACGGGTCAACAAGTGTCTTCCAGATAACGAGTGATGTATCATTTGTCTCCTCAACCTGTGGTGCCGGAGCATACTTAACGATAACCTGCATAAGGAAATCCATTCCCTGTGCATTGATACCTGAACCGATAAGAACCGGAACGAGGTCAGCTGTTGCAACTGATGATCTGAGTGCTGCTGAGATTTCCTCTGATGTGAACTCCTCACCATTGAAGAACTTCTCCATAAGCTCCTCTGATGTCTCTGCTACTGCCTCCATGATCTCATTTCTAGCAACCTCAAGAGCGCCGTTGCAGTCTGCAGGAATCTCACACTCAACCTTCTTTGAGCCCTCAAGCCACTTTCTTCCGCCTACCTTAACTACGTTTACATAGCCTGTAAGCTTGCCGTTCTCACGAATCGGAACCTGAAGCGGAGAAATCTTTGTACCAAACTCTGCTGAAAGATTCTCAAGAAGTCCCTGGAAGTCTGCCTCTGCATCATCCATGCCTGTGATGAAAATGAATCTTGGAAGATTGTAATCCTCACAGAAATCCCATGCCTTTCTTGTACCCGGCTGGATTCCTGCCTTTGCGTTTACAACGATGATTGCAGCATCTGCTACTGAAAGAGCTTCCTCAACTTCACCTACAAAGTCAAAATATCCGGGTGCATCAAGAAGGTTAATCTTTGTTCCGTTGTAATCAACAGGGATGAGTGATGTTGAGATAGAGAACTGTCTCTTCTGCTCTTCCTTGTCATAGTCAGAGATTGAGTTTCCGTCAGCAACCTTACCCATACGTGTTGTAATACCCGTACAGTAAGCAAGTGCTTCAACTATTGTTGACTTTCCGGATCCTCCGTGACCCATCAATACAACGTTTCTAATGTCCTTTGTGTCATACGCCTTCATGGTGTATCCCCTTTCAATTTATATATTTCACGTGATATCTCACAAAATAAATTCACACAAACATAGGAATTATAACATATTCACCATCATCTTAACAAGATAATTTTGTGAAAAATGTAAAAAAAGAGAGCAGCACTGTAAGCCGGGTTATGTCGGGGACGGTCATCTATCTAGGGCCTGCGTCACCGCAGGTCTCAAGCGTCCTACCCGGAGCTAGGCGGGCAACCGTATCACTCCTTCATGGACTTGCTTCGGATGGGGTTTACAATGCGGTCCATGTTACCATGTCCCCGGTAGTCTCTTACACTGCCATTTCACCCTTACCCTTGCGGGCGGTATACTTTCTGTTGCACTTTCCTTAGGATCACTCCCACCGGCCGTTAACCGGCATCCTGCCCTGTGAAGCCCGGACTTTCCTCTCGCTAAAATAGCCAGCGACCGTCTATGCTGCTCTCAGTTATTATAGTCTTTTTTTCCTGATTTTACAATTGAGTATGACTAATTTTTTCCTCCTTCTGTTTTACAGGTTCTAGTGCTAAAGAATTGGTTTACGGCAGAATAAATGAAATCACAATATCAGTACGTAAAATCTTATGACTATTACGTTCTTAATTTCTTTTTTTCAATATTTTGCTGTATATTATCATTCCAATTACAGCAGATTCGGGGAATAAAGCTAATTATTACGTAATTTGACTATGGATTGTTTTGAACACCTGATACGGCTTGAAGATTTTCGAAACTATTTACGGATTAAACAGTATTTTTATTATTTAAATACGTAATGGGAATATTTGTTTACGTTTTTTTTATAAAGGATTTGGATAACAGTCCGTAAACACACTCTATCCGACAGAAAACAGAGATGCGTAAATAGTATTTCTGGTACTCATTATAAGCCAAAAAAAGACAGCCCGTTATGGACTGTCTCGATTTGTTCATTAGATCTTTATCAGCGAATCTTCTCTTTAACCTTAGCTGCCTTACCGATACGGTCACGAAGGTATGTGAGCTTAGCTCTTCTAACCTTACCGAATCTAACAACCTCGATCTTAGCTACGAATGGGCTGTGAAGCGGCCATGTCTTCTCAACGCCTACGCCATTAGAAATCTTTCTAACTGTGAATGTCTCTCTAGCACCGTGGCCCTGTCTGCATGTTACAACGCCCTCGTAGATCTGAACTCTCTCACGGTTTCCTTCCTTGATAAGGTTGTGAACTCTGATTGTGTCACCTACGTTGAAGCTAGCTACCTCAGCCTTAAGCTGTTCCTGCTCGATCTTCTCAATAATCTCCTGCATTTTTTTATCCTCCTGAAATTATCTGATGTTCATAAACACTTAGGTGCCAGCGGACCATCGTTCTTTTAAGATTAACTGTCAAAGCGACAGCCATGATATAGTATCATAAACCACTTTTTTCGTCAAGTAATTTGTGATAATACTTAAGCTCTTTTTTACTGAATTTGCTCTCGTCAATAAGCTCCGGTCTGAGCTCAAGCGTCCTCTTAATGGACTGCTCCCTTCTCCACTCGTCGACCTTTCCGTGGTTACCGGATAAAAGTATCTCCGGCACTCTCAGTCCCTCAAATACTTCAGGTCTTGAATACTGCGGATACTCGAGAAGTCCGTCGTGGAAGGTTTCAAAGGTTGCCGAATCCTCTCCGTGAAGAACACCGGGGATAAGCCTTGATACTGCGTCGATAATAACAACTGCCGGCATCTCTCCTCCCGTGAGCACGTAATCACCGATGCTCACATTCTCACATCCGATGAGTTCAAGCGCCCTCTCGTCAATTCCCTCATAGTGACCGCAAAGAAGGACAAGGTCATCCTCCTTTGCAAGCTCCTCCGCCATTGACTGGGTAAACGTTTTGCCTTGCGGTGACATGTAAAGAACCCTCGGCTTTCTGCCTATGTTCTTTTCAACCGCCCTGTAGCAGTCATAAACTGGCTGAGCCTGCATGAGCATGCCCGAACCACCGCCATATGGGTAATCATCCGTTCTTCCGTGCTTTTCAGTAGTATAATCGCGAATGTTATATGTATTTACTTTAATAAGTCCGTTTCCAATGGCCCTGCCTGTGATGCTCTCCCCGAGGAAGGCACTTACCTGGTCCGGAAACAGTGTCATTACGTGAAAATTCATTATCGCAAATATTTACATTAATCGAAAATTTGTATTTACATTAATCGTATTATTAATACTTACATTATTCGTATAAATTAATATTTAGATTAATCGTATAATTCAAGAAGGCCCTCAAGAAGATGAACCGTCATTTCGCTCTTTTCAACGTCCACGTCGAGGAGGCATTCCTCCGTTGCGGGAATGAGAAGGTCCTTCTTTCCCGTTCTTTCAACGATATAGACGTCATTTGCACCAGTCTCAAGTACATCCCTGATTACGCCAAGCTTATTTCTGTTCTCGTCATATACATCCATTCCGATGATGTCGGCGATGTAATACTCTCCCTCCTCAAGCGGCACTCCATCCTCACGCTTTACATAGATGTCATAGCCGATATAGGGAGTTATGTCATTAATATTGTCGATACCCTCAAATTTAAGAATAACCAGGTTTTTGAAATACCTGGCTGACTCGACCTTTAGCTGTTTTACACGATTGTCATGTCTCAGGATACATGTTTCGATATCGCCGAAACGATCAGGAGAGTCTGTCGTCGGATAAACCTTGACCTCTCCCCTGATTCCGTGAGTTCTGACAATTACGCCTACTCTTAATTCCTTATTCATCATTAATCGATATCAAGTACGACTTTAACCTTTTCTCTGGTTGCAGCCGCATTAAGCACCTGTCTTAATGCCTTTGCAATTCTTCCGGACTTGCCGATTACCTTGCCCATATCGCTTTCTGCAACAGAAAGAGAAAGAACAACCATGTCGTCTTTTACTTCTTTTGTGATTTTTACTTCATCGGGATTATCTACGAGTGACTTTGCCATTACTTCCAATAATTTTTCCATGAGTCACCTCTTAAATCCGATTACTTCTCGATGCCGGCTGCCTTGAGAAGCTTAGCAACTGTCTCTGTTGGCTGTGCACCGTTTGCAAGCCACTTCTTAGCTGCTTCTGCGTCAATCTTGATTGTGTTAGGCTCTGTGTTAGGATCATAGTAACCGATCTCATCGATGAATCTTCCGTTACGTGGAGCTCTCTGATCTGCTACGATAACTCTGTAGAAAGGCTTCTTCTTTGCGCCAAGTCTTCTTAATCTGATTTTAACTGCCATTGTTTTGGTTCTCCTTTATATTATTAAACTTAATTTATCATGTTAAAACGGCATTCCCATGCCCTTAAACATTCTTCCGAATCTGCCGGCTCCGCCGTGCTTCATCCTGCCTGAGAGCTGCTTCATCATCTTCTGCATCTCACCAAACTGCTTAACGAGTCTGTTAACATCTGCGATGTCACAGCCACAGCCCTTTGCAATTCTTATCTTACGTGACATGTTCATGATCTTTGGGTTGTCACGCTCCTTCGGGGTCATCGAGTAGATGATGGCCTCGATCTTTGCAATCTGCTTCTCATCGACTGAATCGGCGCTAACACCCTTCATTCCGGGAAGCATTCCCATTACAGCTCCGAGTCCGCCCATCTTCCTCATCTGCTTCATTGAGTCAAGGAAGTCATTGTAGGTGAACTCGCCCTTTCTCATGTGGCGGGCTGTTTTCTTTGCCTTTTCGGCATCGGCTGTTGCCTGTACCTTTTCAATGAGTGAAAGCACGTCACCCATTCCAAGGATACGGCTTGCCATTCTGTCAGGGTGGAACTCCTCAAGGTCCTCAAGCTTCTCTCCCATACCGGCGAAGTATACCGGAACACCTGTTACGGCTCTTATCGAGAGTGCTGCACCGCCTCTTGTGTCACCGTCGAGCTTTGTAATGATAAGGCCGTCGATTCCGACCTTCTCAGCGAACTGGCTTGCCACATTAACGGCATCCTGACCTGTCATGGCATCTGTTGTAAGCAGTGAATAATCAACTGCAACATTTGCCTTGATTTCCTTAAGCTCCTGCATCATCGCCTCATCGATTTCGAGACGACCTGCGGTATCTATGATAAGTACGTTTGCCTTTGTCTTTGCAGCGTACTCATACGCATCCTTTGCAATCTGCACTGCCCCGAGTGAGGCATCCTCTGAGAAAACCTCAAGTCCGAGCTTCTCACCGTTTACCTGTAACTGCTTGATTGCAGCCGGTCTGTAAACGTCGCAGGCCGCAAGAAGTACCTTACGTCCCCTTGACTTGAACTTTCCACCGAGCTTTGCAGCTGTTGTTGTTTTACCAGCACCCTGAAGGCCGACCATCATGATAACGGTTACATTGCCCGGAGCCTTTAACACAAGCTCAGCGGTTTCTCCTCCCATCATCCGTGTAAGCTCGTCATTTACAATCTTTACGACTGTCTGTGCCGGTGTAAGTGAATTGAGCACGTCGGCTCCGATACACTTTTCCTCTGTGTCCTTTATGAACTGCTTTACAAGCTTGAAGTTAACATCCGCCTCAAGAAGTGCAAGCTTGATTTCCTTCATGGATGCCTTTACATCCTCTTCGGTAAGCCTTCCCTTTCCCTTAAGGGACGAAAACACGTTTTGCAGTTTTTCTGTTAATGATTCAAATGCCATTTAATTTATTCTCCAGAAGATGAAGCTTTGATTCAAAGCCCTCAAGCTTCTTTTCGGTCCTTTTTATCATATCCTGTGCGCCCTGGCGTGTGATTCCACACTCCTCGGCAATTTCAGAAAGCGAAAGGTCTTCGTTTACAAGAGCACCGAAAACCTTCTTCTGGTGCTCTGTTAAAAGATCTCCGTAAAGATCATATAACATTCCCTGTCTTACAATCTTCTCCATAGCTTCCCCTTTTAATACCTCGCGTATTATACATAAAACTAAAGGGGGTGTCAAGTACTTTACTTGACACCCT
>JAUNDA010000043.1 GCA_030526295.1 Eubacteriales bacterium | reverse complement strand
ATCTGCTCAGGAGCCATGATTTCCTGCTCAGAACTTTCTGATGGTTTAGCCATGTAAACCGACGGAGTCGCCGTAAAGAGCATCATTAGAAGCGGAAGCTCCTCAATCCTAAACATGTTTGTGATCCTGTCTGTCTTATATCCCCTTACTGTGTTTCCTACAAAATATGAGGTATAGGCATAAATGGCATTGTATCTCTTGTTTTCAACGGGTCCTGTTATCGTGCCAAGATAATCACCCGGATAGAGATCAAACATAAATTCGCGGTTATAAATATCTATTATCTGCGTTGTATATGACCAGCACCTGAAAAGCTGTCCGTTTTGTAGTGGATACAAAAACGACGGAATCGTTATGTTTATTACTGAAGTATTGTCTCCGTCAAACGTATAGTAAATCCTTGGATACAGGCTTTGGTCTCCGTTAAAGGCCATTGCCTCAGTTACATTGGCGTAGAAATTTGTCTTGTATGCTGATATGGCCTCCTGTCTGTCTTTAATAGGCGGATAATATAAAAGGTTACCCTTGGCGATTTTTACTGCCTCGTCCTCATCAACCGCTGAGTCTATAAGAATTCCCGAAATGTTTATTTCATAGTCTCCAGCTGAGCATGTATCCAAAACTGTCACGCTTTCAAAAAGCGGTCCTGTCCTTTCATTTGGCGTGAGCACGGAGTCATATTTAAATATGCGTACATATGAGTCATTTAGGAAACCAGGACTTATGTCAGTCACCTCGGTCCATCCGTCATTAACCGAATCGATTTCCGCAAAGGGAATGCCGTCACAATAATCTGTTTCAACCATCATGAAGGCATATGTATCATATTTAAAAATGTTCTTTAGTGTCGGATCCTTTGTGACTGAGTCACCCGCATGGCAGCGCTTTACATATTCGTCGTCTCCATCGGAGAGGGCACTCTCCCATCCTGGCTCCGTCACGTCGGAATCAACCTTAAATATTGAAGTAGTGCTTGATGTTGCCTTTAATCTTGAAACAGATTCCCCTGTGAGCATCGAAACCGTCATTAATGTAATAAGCACAAGGTTAAAAATCCTTTTCATATAACCACCTCAGAAGATGCCCCCTGGTTCCGTCCGAAACCTCATGGAAGCTATATTTCCTGTCATTTATGTTCATTTCACCTGAAGCCATGTATCCCTCGTCATTAAAATAAAACCAGTCAAACCTGTCCCTAAATTCAATGGCGTATGGATTATGTGCATAGTGCCAACCCGTGAGCTTCTTCGTTCCCATAAAGAGTGACCATTTGTCGAGGTCATTGTAATAAACCCATTTACCCATAATAGGTGTCTTATATATGTCGTCAGGACTCTCAGGCGGTGTGTATGTGACAGCTTTACTGTCAATCACCCACTCTCCTTTTTCGTTAACCCTGTAACCGTCGTCAGTAAGGCCGTCATAAAGGCAGTTTCCGTATATGTCAAAATAATAGCATTTGATGCTGCCGTCGTCTGACAAAAGCCAGTACCAGCCGTCTGTAGTAAGATAAGGAGGCGATGTGGAGATATGCTCATTTAGCGTGCTCAGACTGATTTTGGCTTCAGCAGTGTCGCTGCTTCTCTTTCTCTTAACATATGTATCGTATTTACTTTTGCCATTGTCATTACCGCTTCCATAATCATCACTGTCATAATCATCGTCATAGTCACCGTCAAAGCTTCCATTACCATTTAGTCCGCCAGTATCTTTATCAGAATCTTTATTATCCTTATTATTGTTATCCTTATCGTTATCAGTACTGGAACCATCGCCATTACCAGATTCCTTATCGTTATCTGCCCCGGTACCATCGCCGTCAATAGATTCCTTATCACCACCGTCTCCGTCGATAGGTAACGGTTCCTCTGCATAGACCTCGAATACAATTTTCACATTCGGGTTTATCCTCGAAAGCAAGGTGTCAAGTTCATCGTTTTCGTTAAGGGGCCAGTACCACTGGAGGCAGTATTCATTAATCGCAAACGAATTAATCACAAGTGTCCTTGTGACCTCGAGTCTTCCAATATCAGAATATGGAGTGTTATCGGTGGTATTTTCAACTAACCTTGCCTTAATCGGAATGTATGTCCCGACTGGTTCGATTACTGAATAGACATAGACTGTAAGGTTAAGATCCTTAGTGGTGGAATTTGAAAGCTTCACGTGGCATTTTCCGTTCATGCCTGGAGATACGTAGCCATTTTCGAAAACGTCTATCTCATAAAAGATTTCGTCTCCTCCTAGATCAATAACCACTTCAGTTTCCTTTGCTTCGACGGGCTTTGCGAGTGTTATTATTACAAACAGTGCGCAAAGTGTAACAGGCACGATGGCCCAGATGAGAATTCTTTTCATGGTATTTAAGAAACCAAAGGCGCCACGAACCTTTGGATTTTTGTTCGGTGGTGCCCTTCATAGGCATGTGAAAGGCAAATATTTAGTTTTTACTGGGTATTTTGTACGACAGTCGTTGTTACAGACAGACTGAAGCTAGGCGCAGGATTAAGTCCTGCAAGATATGTGTCATTGATGTCAGCGGTATCAGCTGAATAGATGGAACCGGTATCCGGTGTAAGGGGCCAGGACCAGCTAAGCGTCAGGTCATCTGTCGGGGCCGTTCCGCCTGCCACATTATTTGTTACAGCGGCGATTGCTCCCTCAATCCTTCCCTTAAAGGCATCAAGTGTTTCACCCGACTGTATCTTGTAGGTTGTACTACCTACTGTAAACACAAGCGGCATGTATACGGATGTTCCGTCTGACTGCTTCCAGTCACCCGAAAAGCTTAGCTCGGCGCTGTGCTCTACCGTTACAGGCACATGGCTTGTACCAGTGATTGAGCATGGTGTGTACGCCCCGCCAGATCCCGGTGCAATGCGGTTATCCGCAAGGTTACCCGTAGAAACGGATCCCGTTCCCGAAATACTGTAGAAGCTATCTACCGTAGCCGTATTAGACTGTCCTGTTACGCTGATTTTGTACCTGGCATAGGAAGCTCCCCCAAAGGCAAGAAGACTTATTAGTGCAAGTGTGATGGCCGTAAGGGTTGCCTTGCCGTACGATTTGTTTTGTGACATTTTTAATCTCCTTTTATTATTTAACGGCCGTGGCTGCCGTTAGTGATTGTGGAAATTAAAAACCTTAGACTTGTATGTAGAGCATATATGACTAATCGCATTTGGTCAATGGATTTTAATATTATTTCACTGTTTTTTTATAATTTCAAATTTGGAAACGATGTTTTCATTTTGTACTTTCCCTTGTATTTGCCATGTAAAAGTACTATTATATAATCGTTTGTTTTAGGGAGGAATTTAATATGAACATTATGGCAGTATTGTCGCTTATCTTTCTTTTTGCCGCAATAGCTCTCGGCTTTTTCAGAAAGATAAACATCGGTATTGTTGCGATTGGTTTCTCGCTGATTCTCGGAAGAATCAGTGGCGTCAGCGATTCCAAGATCATCAGCGGATTCGGTTATTCGCTTTTTGTAATGCTTCTTGGTGTAATGTATCTTTTCAGCATTGCCCAGATCAACGGAACACTCGAGCTTCTCGCAAAAAAGGTACTTGCGGTTCTTGGAAAAAAGAGCTTCATGATACCGATAGTAATATACCTTCTTGCCGTTATTCTTTCGGCAATCGGACCAGGTACAATTCCGGTATTCGCACTTATGGCGGCCCTTACCGTTGCCCTTTCAATCCAGATGGATATTAACCCGGTAAAGCTTGCGCCTTTTGGACTTCTCGGCTCATGTGCCGGTGGATTTTCACCAATTGCGCCTACTGGTATCATTGCCATCTCAAAGGCAGCAGAAGGCGGAATCTCTGGCGTTGACATGCCTCTTTTTGCAGGTGTTGTAATCGGCATGACACTTTATGCAATCATCCTTTTCTTCGTTTTCAAGTGGCCTTCAATGAAGATTGCGTCACCCGTAAACGCAAAGGATCTTCCTGCATTTAACAGGCAGCAGCTCATTACACTTATCGGCATCATCATAATGGCGCTTCTTACACTTGTATTTAAGGTTAATGTAGGTCTTTCGTCATTTGTAATTGCAATGATTCTTAGCATTCTCCGCGTTTCCGACGAAGGAAAAGCCATCGCAGGCGTTCCGTGGGGAACACTCATCATGATTTCCGGTATGGGAATCCTCATGAACCTTGTAATCCTTCTTGGCGGTATCGACATGCTTTCAGCTGCACTTGCTTCACTTATGAATAAGACAACAGCAGCTCCAATCATGACTGCAACGGGTGGAATCCTTAGCTGGTTCTCATCAACCTCAGGTGTAGTACTTCCGACACTCATTCCCACGATTCCAGGTATCGTTGAGCAGGTTCCGGGAGCCAACGCGGTTGAGCTTATCACCTGTATAAGTGCCGGTGCCCACGGTGCAGCGCTTAGTCCTCTTTCAACAGGCGGCGCACTCGTGCTTGCTTCCTTCTCAGGTCTTGCAAAGGCTTCACCTGATGAGAGAAACACACTCTTTGCAAGAATGTTCATCATCTCGATTCTTGCAGTGGTATTTGTTTCAGCACTGTCCTTTACGGGACTCTTCAGATTACTTACAACTATTTTTTAACATCGATTAATAACACAAACAACAAATTGGGCAGCCTAGTTGGCTGCCCTTAATTTATCAACTGTTTTCTTAAAATACTCGGGGAGCTCGGCCCTAAGCTCAATGTACTCTCCCGTCGTCGGGTGTACAAAGCCAAGCACTGCCGCATGCAGGTACTGGCCGTTTCCGTCAAATTTATCCTTTTTGATGCCGTATACGTCGTCACCTAAAAGAGGATGTCCTATATGGCTCATGTGGACCCTTATCTGGTGCGTCCTGCCTGTTTCAAGGGCACATTCGACCATTGTAATATCCCCAAAACGCTCAAGCACCCTGTAATGAGTTACGGCGTGGCGTCCCTCTGTATCCCTTACGACTGCCATTTTCTTACGGTCCTTATCGCTTCTTCCGATATTTCCCGTAACGGTGCCGTTATCCTCCTTAATGTTATTATAAACGAGCGCAATGTAGCGTCTTGTAATCGAATGCTCACTAAGCTGCTTAGAGATTGACGCGTGTGCCCTATCGTTTTTACATGCGATTATGAGGCCCGTGGTATCCTTATCGATTCTGTGTACGATTCCTGGCCTAAGCGCACCGTTAATGCCCGATAAAGAGTCCTTACAGTGGTACATGAGTGCATTTACAAGCGTACCAGTGTAGTGGCCCGGTGCCGGGTGCACAACCATGTCCTTAGGCTTATTTACGACTATCACGTCATCATCCTCATAGTAGATGTCAAGCGGGATGTCCTCTGGGATAATCTCGGTATCCTCAGGCATTTCCTCAAATACCTCGATGACATCGCCGTATTCAAGCTTCTCGCCCGCCTTTACCTGTTCGTTATTAAGAAGGATCTTGCCCTTCTTAATGAGTCCCGATATATGAGAACGACTCATACCCGTCATCACCGATGTCAGATATGAGTCAAGTCTTTCCTTTGAATCGTTTTCGTATGTAAAAATCAAAAGTCTTCTTCCTTATACTTAAAAAGAATGAGCAGTATGAGTAAAACCGCCGAGCAGCTTACATATATGTCTGCCACGTTAAATACCGGGAAATCTATGAGGCTAAAGTAGATAAAATCAACCACATATGCATAGAGGTATCTGTCTATGAGATTTCCGAGTGCTCCCGCGGTTATGAAAAGAAAGCATATCCATAAGGGGATAAACTTCTTATCTGGCTTTAAAAAGAAGTTTGCATAGATGAAAAGACCAATGCTTAAAAGCGGTGCCAGGATGAGAAAGAACGTCCTTCCGCCCTTCATCATTCCAAATGCAGCACCAGTATTCTCGAGATACGAAAGCTCCAGTACATTTTCAATCAAAACAAAAGACTCTTTTCCCTTTAGGAAAGTTACGGCAAGTGATTTTGTCCACTGGTCAAGCATTACAAGCAGTGCCGTAGCTATAACAAAGATAAGAGCCTTTGCAATTTTGTTTTCGAAAAAATTAGTTGTTGAACCTGAATCCGCCATTTGATGCCTTAGTCTTGTTTGCCTGATAATATGGCGCTGTCTCCGTTTCTTCCTCGCTGTTCTCGTACTCGCCCTGAAGCTCGATGTTGTTTGATGTTGCGATGAAGATGTAATCGGAAATAGTCTGAAGGTCTCCGCCGATTGCATAAACTGCACCCTGTGTATAATCGATCATACGCTGTGCGAGGTCGAGTGGAAGTCCAACCATGTTGATCACTACAGCCTTGCCGTCAAGAAGTGCATCAACGATATTGTTAGAATCCTGCCTGTTCTGCGGCTTGATGGTAATAACCTCCATACCCTTTCCGCCGTCAATAACCTTCTTCTGGAAAAGGCCGTTTAACTTTGAAGGCTTCTGGTTGTGGGAAGTCTCTTCCTCCTCTTCTCCGAAGTACTCGTCATCATCGTAATAATAATCGTCGTCGTCATTATTCTTTGAACGGAGTCCGTCAATAAACTTTGTAAATATGCCCATACTGCACCTCTTTTAAAAATTCTCAGTCAATTATAATATTTCAATTATAGACTGTCAATGTCAAGTATCTTTTTACCATCCTTCCAGATGCGTTCAATGTCATAAAAAAGACGGTTTTCCTTGTCAAAGATGTGGATGATTACGTCATTGTAATCCATAAGGATCCAGTTTGCCGCTGAAACTCCCTCTGACTGGCGCATTGTGAAGCCTGCCCTGCCCATAACCTCCTCTACATTGTCGTAGAGTGCCTTTGTCTGACGGATGTTGTCAGCTGAGGCGATGATAAAGCAGTCTGCAACAACTGAAAGGTCGCTGATGTCAATTACAGAGATGTCAGATGCCTTCTTGTCCTCAAGAGCCTTAACGGCTGTCTTGACCATGATGCGTGTATTTTCTACCATTTATTTCTCCCCTGGTTAAACTATAGCCTTAAAATAATTGTATGCATCTATCGAATCCTTATCGACCATCTTGTTGTTTGATGTAAGGTATTCGATTGTATTCATAAGAACCTTGAATACGCATAAATCGAGATCCTCAAAGGCAAGCTTTCTGTACTCGTTAAGGTTTGATGCCTCGTTCCTTTCTGGCTCGATGTAATCGGAAATGTAGATGATTTTCTCGATTGTGGTCATCATCGGCCTGCCGGTAGTATGATAGCTTATTGCATTGAGAATGTCCTCATCGATGATTCCAAACTCCAGGGCGGCAATACTTGCGCCAACCTTTGAGTGGAGAAGCTGCGTGTTATCGATAAGCTCGGGTGTTAGAGGGATTTCGTGAGTGTTACAGTACTCAATCAGCTCCTCGTCCTTCATTGCCTTTGCAACGTCGTGGAGAAGCCCTGCAATCTTGCATTTTTCAACATCCTCATTGTAAACCCTCGCCAGAAGTCCCGCCGTGTACATTACACCAAGCGTATGCTCAAAGCGCTTTGGCTTAAATCTAAGGATATCCTCAACCCTTTTTCTGATTTCGCTGTATTCAAGTATTTCTATCAAAGCTCAATTTTCCTCTTTTCGGAATTTTTCTGGTATTTGAAAAGTACGATTTTGCTTCCGATAACCTGTACAACCTCAGACTGTGTTCTTTCAGCAAGTGTCTGTGCAAGTTCCTTCTTGTCATCAGTACAGTTCTTTAATACGTTAATCTTAATGAGCTCCCTCTTTTCGAGGACCTCCCTGATTGCCTGTGTGAATTCCGGTGTAAGTGAATCTTTTCCAATCTGGAATACAGGGTCAAGTGTCTGCGCCATAGCCTTAAGCGCACTTCTCTGCTTACTCGTAATATTCAAACTCAAGTCCTCCTACCCTTACGGTATCGCCTTCCTCAAGTCCGAGCTTTATAAGCTCGTCTATAATCTTCTGTTCCTTCATATATCTCTGGAAGAACGCAAAGCCCTTCTCAGATTCAAGCTTTGTATAGCCGAGCATCTTTTCGATGCGCGGTCCCTGAACTACATAAACATCTGCTGATTCCTTAAAGATTTCAAGCGGTAATTCCTCAGTAAGATGCTCATATACGTCATATTCCTTTTCATATATAACAGGCTTGTCGGGATTCTCCTTTAATACGTCAAAGAGCCTGTTGATAAGCTCCGGGATTCCCTCACCAGTTGCCGCACAAATCGGATATACGTCTTCGTACTTAGCCTTAATCTCGTCAAGGTATTCATCCGAAATGTCAGTCTTGTTTGCTGCGATGATCATCGGTCTCTTAAGAAGATTTTCATCATACATAAAGAGCTCGTTATTGATCTTTTCAATATCCTCAATCGGGTTTCTTCCCTCAGAGCCTGCAGCGTCAACTACATGGAGAAGGATTCGGCATCTTTCAATGTGTCTAAGGAAGTCAAAGCCAAGTCCTGCTCCCTCTGAAGCGCCCTCGATGATTCCGGGGATATCCGCCATTACAAACGACTCATAGCCACGTCCGACTACGCCAAGGTGTGGTGTAAGTGTTGTGAAGTGGTAGTTTGCAATCTGTGGCTTTGCATTTGATGCCATTGTGATTATTGAGGATTTTCCAACGTTCGGGAAGCCTACAAGACCTACGTCGGCGATGCACTTAAGCTCCAGCTTTACCTCAAGCTCAATGCCCTGCTGGCCAGGCTGAGCAAATCTTGGTGCCTGCATCGTCGATGTGGCAAAATGCATGTTTCCAAGGCCGCCCTTTCCACCGCGAAGAATTACTTCCCTTCTGTTGTCTCCTGACATGTCGGTGATTATCTTACCAGAAGCCGCCTCGCGGACGATTGTTCCGTAAGGCACCCTGAGAACGAGATCCTTGCCGCTTTTACCGTGGCAGCGGTTTCCACCGCCCTCCTCGCCGTTTTCAGCAGCAAACTTTCTCTTAATATGGTAATCGTTTAAGGTATTGAGGCCGTTGTCAACTTCAAAAATAAGGTCTCCACCCTTTCCTCCGTCGCCACCGTTCGGGCCTCCGTCGGGAACGTATTTCTCACGCCTAAAGGAAACGTGACCGTCGCCGCCCTTTCCGCTTTTAATTATAATTCTCGCTGTATCTGTAAACATATTTCCCTTTTGTTAAATAAAAGGGACTATATAAATAATAGCCCCTTGTCATTGTTTGGATCTAAATTAGTCAGCTGTCTCCGGGTAAACAGAAACCTTCTTGCGGTTCTTTCCCCATCTCTCGTACTTAACTGTACCATCAACCTTTGCGAATAATGTATCATCTTTACCAATGCCTACATTTGTTCCTGGATGAATATGTGTTCCACGCTGTCTGTAAAGAATGTTGCCTGCGAGTACGAACTGTCCGTCAGATCTCTTGGCACCAAGACGCTGGGAATTACTGTCTCTTCCGTTCTTGGTAGATCCCATACCTTTTTTATGAGCCATGGTATTTCTCCTTCCTTAACTATGTTAGTAATCAGTTTTTTGATTAAGCATTGATCTTCTCGATCTTTACTTCTGTGAAGAGCTGTCTGTGGCCGTTCTTGTTGTGATAGCCAGACTTTCTCTTGTACTTGTATACGATGACCTTGTCACCCTTACCGTTAGCTGTAACTGTAGCTGTAACTGCAGCACCGTTAACTGTTGGGTTTCCGATAACTGTCTCGCCATCCTTGCCGATAAGTAAAACATTGTCAAATGTTACTGTCTCGCCAACTTCTGCGCCGAGCTTCTCAACTCTTACTACATCACCTTCGGCTACCTTGTACTGCTTTCCGCCTGTTGCGATAATTGCATACATTGTGAGGTACCTCCTTCTTTTAAGACTCGCTGAAACGGGTGGTTTGGACACACTTATACCCTACTCATGCGGCATACCATAGAAGAATAACAAAATTTACATAAAATGTCAAGAAAAATCGTTATTCCCGCGTGGATAAATCAATATTGAGCGGTTCGAGGTAATGGCAGAGGAACTCTCCCTTACTTCTTATCATCATTGTCCTGTCAATCTCGTCAAAACGGAATGATTTCCTTCCGCCGTCTCGCATCCTGTCCCAGAAGAACTTAAGCTTAGTAAACGGCAGATAGTACATTTCATTTCTGTGGGTATAGAAAAGGACAATGAAGCTTACCCCGCCCTGCTTTTCAAAATCCTCCATGAACTTAACCTGGTGCTCATGGACATTTATTAATGGAAAGGTATCAACCTGGGCTTCTTTAGCGTCAAAGCAGACCGGAATACCCTGTATCGTACCTATGTAGTCAACCGTACTCTTTGAATCGAAGTATGCAAGCGTTATCTGCTTTTTTGCATTCATCTCGATTGGTGTAATCGGTGTGGGAATCTTCTGAATGAGTGCGAGCCCCTTGTCCCTGTATGACTCGTTGGTTCTGTTTATCATGTCTTCAAGGGTTGAACCCCTGAGGCCGTGGCCTCCCCATGTACTCATATCATTCCTCCGCCGAATGCGTTTTTTATTATCCGCGTTTCATTTCCGCAGATTTCGACAACGTCATACCTCACATACGCTTCACTCAGGTGGTGCGTATAAAGGTAATACCTTGACGTATTGATAATTTTCTGCTGCTTCCTAAGGTTTACTGCCTCAGATGGAAAACCCGTATTAAGCGAGCTTCTGTATTTTACCTCTATAAACGAGATAAACCTGCCGTCCCGCGCGATTATGTCGATTTCACCTGTCCTGTTCCTAAAATTCCTTTCAAGAATCATGAACCCGAGTTTTTTAAGAAACTCACAGGCCCTTTCCTCATAATCAGATCCGATTTTCCTCTTGTTTAATGCCATCAGATGAAATTCTTGATAAAGCTACGCCTGTGGATTGGAAGCGGTCCGTACTTCTTAATGGCTTCGATGTGTTCCTTCGTGCCATAGCCCTTATGCTTTGCAAAGCCGTACTCCGGGTACTGCATGTCATAGTTCATTAGGAGCCTGTCCCTTGATACCTTTGCAATGCATGAGGCAGCTGCAATTGACGGACACTTTGCGTCGCCGCCCACAACAGTTATCTGCTTTTCGTTGATGTAAGGAACACTCCTGTTTCCGTCAACGAGTATGACGCTTAAATCCCTCATGAGGTCAAACGAGTTACCTCCCTTTACGAGGCTTTCCTTACACTTTTTAAAGGCGTCCGTCATCGCCTCATAGGTTGCATTCAGGATGTTTATCTCATCGATTCTCTCAGGGCCCACTATTCCGATACCATAGGCAATGGCATGCTCAATAACCTCGGCGTAAACCTCTTCCCTTTTCTTTTCAGAGAGCTTCTTTGAGTCATTAAGATAAAGAATCTCGTAATCGTCTGGTAAAAGGCAGCATGCTGCAACAACCGGACCGCATAACGGACCACGGCCCGCCTCGTCTATTCCAAAGCAAAACTCAGCACCGCCCGAAATCTCGGACTGTCCAAGGTACATTGCCTTAAGTCTTTCTCTTTCCTTTATAAGTCGTTCTTCTTTAGTCATGGTTTTTCAAGAGATATCCTTCCAAGCCTTCCGGACCTGAAATCGTCAATAAATATGGCCGATGCCTTTTCTATATCGGGCTCAGCACCCCTTTTTAGGCATTTCCTGTTAACTGCAATGAGGTTAAGCACACTTAGTGCCTCGTAATCAACACCCGGTATTTCGTTGTCGATTTCCTCGCTTGTACTCCTTAACACATCCTCATCAAACGAATACCTTTCAAATAATGCGTTAGCATATGAATCAAGGAGAATCCTTGCAAGCCTTACAGCAACCTCCTCCGTATTTAGGATGTTGTCGTTAATGGCACCTGTTGAAGCAAGTGAATATCCTACTGCTTCGTTTTCAAACCTTGGCCAGAGGATTCCAGGTGTATCAAGGAGCATAAGTCCCCTGCCGACGTTAATCCACTGGTTTCCCTTTGTAACGCCAGGCTTATTGCCAGTCTTTGCAGAGGCCTTGCCCTGGAGCGAATTAATAAGTGTAGACTTACCTACGTTCGGGATTCCGCATACAAGTGCCTTTATAGGTCTGTCACCCGTAATTCCCTTTGCCCTGTCCCTTTCACGCTTTTCACGTGCCAAAACCTCAACCCTGTTTCTAATCTGGTTAAGTGAATTTGCCTGCCTTGAGTCAAGTGCGATTACCTCTACATTGTCACCCGTAAGCTTCTTTATCCACATGTCGGTGACAGTGGGGTCTGCTATATCAGATTTATTTAAGAGAATAAGTCTCTTTTTTCCCTTTGTTATTTTTCCTATGTCGGGGTTTTCAGTTGAACGCGGGATTCTTGCATCCCTTAGCTCAAAGATTATGTCTACGAGCTTTACGTCCTCCTGCATGTTTCTTCTGGCCTTGGTCATGTGACCAGGGTACCACTGGATTTTACTCATTTAATTACTCCGAATCTGCTAAATGGCTTTAAGATAAGCCATACCTTTCCCTTTATGTTACTCTTTTTGATGTTTCCAATGTTTGAGAACCTAGAGTCCTCCGAGGAGTTTGCATTGTCACCTATAACGAAATACTCATCCTTTGCAAGCTTAATTCCGTTCTCGGCCAGTCCCGAAAGCTGGATTTCGCTCAGTCTCTCGTCCTTAAGCGCCTCACCGTTAATGTAGATGATTCCGCCGCTTATCCTTATATCCTCACCGGGAAGCCCGATGACTCTTTTAACGTTTGTTTTTCCCGTATCCTGTCTTTCGAAAAGTATGACGTCAAACCGCTTTGGCTTTCCGAGGTCGTAGGTGATCTTGTTTACAAGACACATGTCCGAGGCCTCGAGCACGGGTGTCATCGAGTTTCCGGTTACGATTGTCTGGTTAAGAAATGAATAAACCAGAAACCATGCGGCAGAAATCACGACAACCACGTCGACTGTCATTCTGATGAGCTTTCTAATGAACAGGTTGTCATCATATGTATAAAGACCCATTTGTAAGTTCCTTTAATTCTTCGAGTTCCCTTTCCAACTGAATGGTCTTCTCGTTTCTTTTTCCCTTAAGCGCATTTGAAAGCGCCTTCTCGGTTTTTGTGTAAAGATGCTTAAGGTAATCCATGTAAGCGTCCATGTCACGCTGAAGGGCCTTGTTTCCGTATTTAAGTGACAGCGAGTCTTCGTAAACTGGCACCGACGCTATTCCACCTTGAGCTGCAAGCTCTACGCCGTATTCTGGTCTACCTTCTGTTCCACATTCGGCTCCACGCTTTACGCCACATTTAGCTCCATCTTCTACGCCTTCAGCGCCACATTCTGCACAACGGGGCCTTACGTCAAACAATACGTAAAACTTCCCCTGGTCCTTGAGCACTGTCTCGCTAATTACCCTGAGACCGTTTTCATTAAGATAGCCCCTAAGCTCCTCAAACTCAGAATGAGGTCCAAGCACCAGCTGCGAGGTACGCATTACCATCTCAGGCCTCTTACTTAAGATATCCCTTATGAGCAGACCGCCCATTCCGGTAATTGTAATTACGTCGGGGTTCTCACTTAATTCTACTAGGCCGTTTGAAAGAACCGTTTCTATTTTATCATTTAGTCCGAGGGCACTTATGTTCTCGGCAGCCCTTTGAAGTGGCCCCACATTGACATCACACGCAAGCGCCCTATTAATCTTACCCCCTAAAACTGCCTCTATGCAGGTATAGCCGTGGTCGCAGCCGATGTCCGCAAGAAGCCCGTTTTCCTCAATTAGGGATACAATTGCTTTTATTCTCTTTGATACCTTCATTTAGATTCAATCTTAATCTGAATGCTTCTTAGCTTTTCCTTTTCCTTAAGAAGCCTTTGCATAAGCAAAAGGTCGCTTCCCGCATTCTTTATCTTCTGATCGAGCTTTCCCGATTTTAATGTCCTTAGTGACTCGGTAAGAAGCTTTTCAAGGCTCCTGTCATCTATTCCGTCATCCTCAGTCCTGTACATCTGGCCGATGAATATTGTGGATGCGGTGCTCCTGTCTGCCTCTTCCCTGCATCTATCTATAAAGTCAGATACGACGAAACGGTTTCTCTTTGCATAGATTTCAGAGGCTATAAGCCTTCTTATCTCTGTACCGTATTCCTCCGGGGAGACCTCCCTTTCAATATACGGAATGATGTCAGGACGTGTGGCCATCCAGTATAAAAGAAGGTCCTCACACTTTAATAGCTTAGGATCTGCAACTA
This sequence comes from Eubacteriales bacterium, assembly GCA_030526295.1. Lineage (GTDB taxonomy): Bacteria > Bacillota > Clostridia > Lachnospirales > Lachnospiraceae > Avilachnospira. The sequence continues at coordinate 4,160 of JAUNDA010000043.1, read as the reverse complement.
TCTCAGGCTCCTGCTTTCTTACGGGCGCCACGGTGCTCACAGGCACAGGCTTTCTTCCCGTTTTGAGCACGGCCATGTCGGAAAGCTCCTTAAGGTCGTTATATTCAATGAGCTGCTCACGGCAGACGGCCTTAATGTAGTTGTTTCTTTCAGCGTCATCCGTAAAGACTGTAAGCCTTTCAGCTATGTCCTTATAGAAGTCAGTAACGGCAGCAGGATCAGAAAGGTCGTAGCCTGCCTTTATGCAATCGACAATGTAAAGGAATGCGTTTTTGGACTCGTTAATGCACTTTCTGTATGCATCCGGGCCATTAGCCTTAATAAACTCATCCGGATCCTTGTAGGCGCCCATGTTTATAATCTTTACCTTAAGGCCTGCATCGTGAAGAATCGGGAAAGCCCTGATTCTTGCCTTTACTCCTGCCTCGTCAGAATCCTGTGTAAGGATTACGGTATCCGTATATCTTTTTATAAGCCTTGCATGCTGCTCAGTAAGTGCTGTTCCAAGCGTAGCCACTGCATTTGTAAAGCCTGCCTGGTGAAGCGCAATAACGTCCATGTAGCCCTCACAGATGAGGAAGAACTTTTCACGTGACTTTCTTGCAAAGTTAAGGCCGTAAAGGATGTTTGACTTATTGAAAATCGGTGTCTCGGGGGAATTAAGGTACTTAGGCATTCCGTCACCAAGAACCCTGCCTCCAAAACCGATTACACGGTTATTCGTATCCATTATCGGGAACATTGCCCTGTTCCAGAACTTGTCCTTTGGACCCTTTTCATCGATTGTTATGAGGCCTGATTTATCAAGCTCACCATCGGTATATCCCTTTTCCTTAAGATACCTGTAAAGCTCACCGGGAGTCTTTGAGCTATATCCGAGGCCAAAGTGAGTAATAGTTGCACCTGCAAGCCTTCTTTTATCCTTAAAGTACTCAAGCGCCCTTTTACCGTCCTCTGACATGAGCTTGTCGTGGTAGAAGTAGGCTGCCTCCTTATTAATCTGCAGAAGCTTTTCCTTTAAGTCCCTTTCGCTTCTGTCCTCCTTGTAGGCATCCATGTCGGCAAGCGGCATGTTAACCCTGTCGGCGAGGTGCTTTACCGCCTCCGTAAACGAAAAGTTTTCATACTCCATTACGAAGTTTAAAACATTTCCGCCCTTCTGGCAGCCAAAGCAGTAGTAAATCTGCTTACGCGGACTAACTGAAAACGAGGCAGTCTTTTCACCATGAAAAGGACAAAGGCCGAAATAGTTTGCGCCCTTTTTCTCAAGCTTCACAAACTGGCCGATTACATCGACTATGTCGTTTGCCGCCTTAACCTGTTCAACTGTCTCGTCGTTAAATCTCACTTAATATCTCCAGCCTACCGGAACAAAAAGCTCCTCGAATTTCTCAATTGCGTAATTATCCGTCATACCGGAAATGTAGTCGCAAACCGCAGTTTCCTTCGGCGTGCCCTTTCCGATTGAGTTAAGATACTCCGCAGTCATTTTTTCGGGATTTGACATGTAGTAATCGAAAAGAAGCTTTATCATCTGCTGCGCCTTCTTTTCCTGGTTCTTGGCCTCTGACTCTCCCGAGTAAATATGCTTGAACATCCATTTACGGAGCTCCTGCATTGCCTGCATGTATTCATCCGTGAGGATTACGTCATCCCTGTCAATTGGGTTGATGATGATGTCATGGATGAGGCTGTTGAGCCTGTCATGACAGTTCATTCCGAGTGTTTTCCTGAGTGTAATCGGAAGGTCCTCCTCAACTAAAAGTCCTGCCCTTATCGCATCATCAACGTCGTGGTTAAGATAGGCAATCTTATCCGAAATCCTTACAACCTTTCCCTCAAGTGTCGCAGGGTTGCCCTCAGTCTGGTGGTTTTTGATTCCGTCCCTTACCTCCCATGTGAGGTTAAGTCCGTTGCCGTTCTTTTCAAGCACCTCGATAACCCTTACAGACTGGTCGCTATGGATAAAGCCGCCCTTACAAACCTTGTTGAGCACGGCCTCACCACTGTGGCCAAACGGCGTATGACCAAGGTCATGACCCATTGCAATCGCCTCTGTAAGGTCCTGGTTTAACCTAAGCGCCTTTGAAATTGTCCTTCCAATCTGGCTTACCTCAAGAGTATGCGTAAGCCTTGTACGGTAGTGGTCTCCCTCGGGATCGAGGAAAACCTGCGTTTTCTGCTTAAGACGTCTGAATGATTTTGAATGAAGTATTCTGTCCCTGTCTCTCTGGAAATCCGTTCTAATGTCGCACTTTGCCTCTTCTCTTTCCCTTCCCCTAGAGTCAGCGGCACAGCATGCATAAGGACTGAGTGTTCTTCTTTCCTCATCCTCAAGCATTTCCCTGATACATGAATACTTTTTATCGAGCATAATGACTCCTTTACTTTAAAAATCCGTCGATTATAGCTGCCTCTGCTTCCTCCTCGGTAAGACCGAGTGTCTGAAGCTTTATAAGCTGCTCACCCGCGATTTTTCCGATAGCCGCCTCGTGGATAAGGGATGCGTCGGGATGAACTGCATCAAGGGCCGGAACAGCAAGAATCTTGGCATCATCCATGATGATTGAATCACACTCCGTATGGCCGTGACATGCTGCCTTTCCTATGATATTTGATTTAAAGGATATTCTTGAGCTGTCTGTAGCAACAGATCTCGAAATGAGGTTTGCCGAAGCACCCTCACCGATAAGCTCGGCGTCCATGCTTGACTCAGCAAACTGTGTGCCGTTTGTAAGAAGCCTCTCCTTAACAACGAGTGAAGCATTCTCCTTTACAACAGCCTTAGTGTATCTTCTTGTGGAATCGATTCCCCTGATCTGTGTGCTTTCCATCTCAAGGTAGCTTCCCTCCTCAAGGTAAACCTCTGTTGAAGGGTTCATGATTGCACCGCCTGTCTGACCGTCAGCCTTCTCGCCGTAGTGCTTTTCCACATATTTAACCTTTGAGTTCTTACCTACGAAGAATCTGTGGATGCCTGAGTGCTCTGAGTCCTGGTTACCGCAGTTATGGATACCGCAGCCTGCAACAATCTGCACGTCGCAGTTGTCACCGATGAAGAAATCATTCTTAACGGTCTCCTTGAGACCTGTCTTTGCAATTACTACCGGGATACAGCAGGTTTCATTGACAGTACCCTCCTTAATGGTAATGTCGATACCTGAACCGTCCTCCTTGGATGTAATTACAATGTTCTCTGTTGAATTCCTGCTCTGTGAGGCACCGTTGTATCGAATGTTGTAGGCACCTGTGGGCACCTTGTGAATCTCGGCTACCTCCTCGAGAATTCTCTGTTCTATATTGTCAAAAGCCATTTCACTTACCTCTCTAAAATATTACATGAACTTGTAGCAGCTTCCGTTCCGAGGATTGCCGGGAGTACCTTATCCTTATCGTCAAAGGTCTTTATTACTCCACCCTCAAGAACAAGAATCTTGTCAGCGATATTGAGGATTCTTTCCTGATGGCTGATGATAATGATTGTTCCGTTTGTCTTTTCCTTAATCTTTTCAAATACCCTGATGAGGTTTCCAAAGCTCCAAAGGTCAATTCCTGCCTCGGGCTCATCAAAGATCGAGATATTTGTGTTTCTTGCAAGAATCATTGCAATCTCGATTCTCTTAAGCTCACCGCCTGAAAGCGAAGCATCAACCTCCCTGTTGATGTAATCCTTTGCACAAAGGCCAACCTCACTAAGGTAGATGCACGCCTCAGCGATTGTAAGCTTCTTATTGCCTGTAGCAAGCTTAATCATGTCAAATACGTTAAGCCCCTTAAACCTTACAGGCTGCTGGAAAGCAAAGCTCATTCCCATCTTTGCCCTGTCAGTAACAGAAGCCTCCGTAATATCCTCACCATCAAGGATAATCGATCCGCTTGTGGGCTTAATGATACCTGCAATCATCTTTGCAAGTTTTGACTTACCCGATCCGTTAGGACCTGTAATTACAATGAATTTGACTTCTTCAATGGATAAGCTGATATCCTTTAGGATTTCCTTTTCAACATGGATATCATTCTCATCAGTGACTTTATATGAAATGTTTTTTAACTCTAACATAAATGCCTCCTCTATCTCTCATATCATACCATAAAAGTATTGAAGGTTAAAGGGCACTTTTAGTACATCTATTGAGACATTCAATTTATAAGGATTATAT
>JAUNDA010000042.1 GCA_030526295.1 Eubacteriales bacterium | reverse complement strand
TGATACAGGAAGCTCGTCTACAAACCTTGAAGGGAATGCGGCCCTTGTTTCACCGTTAACCATTCTCTCCCTGGCACTTGACATGCAAAGCTCCTTCTTTGCCCTTGTCATTCCAACGTAGCAGAGGCGTCTCTCCTCCTCTATCTCCTCATCGGGAGCATCGGAATTGATTGATGCATATGACGGGAAGAGTCCCTCCTCCATACCGCAAAGGTAAATCTTATTAAACTCAAGACCCTTTGCCGCGTGAAGCGTCATCATCGTGAGCACGTCATCGGAGTCGTTTGTCCTGTCAATGTCAGCAACGAGCGAAACATTCTCAACAAACCTTGCGAGTCTAGCGAGACCGTCGTGGTCGTTTTCGAAATCGACGTCCTCCTCCTCAAAGCCAACTGCCTTTGAGATAAATTCCTCTATGTTCTGAAGCCTTGTCTCGGCCTCGATTGCGCCTTCCTTCTTAAGCTCCTCGGCATATCCCGATTCATCGCGCACTGCCTCGATAAGTGCCTTAATGTTTCCTTCCCTTGCAATTCTCTTGTAGCCCTCGATCTCGTCAGTGAAGCAGTCAAGCTTGTTGACCGTTCCCCTGTTAAGATCAGGAATCATGGCAGCACTACAGAATGCATCGTAGAGACTCTGTCCGTTTGCAGCCGCAAAGCTTCTGCACTTTTCGATGGTGGTGTCACCGATTCCGCGCTTAGGCACATTTACAATACGAAGGGCCGCAAGGTCATCTACACCGTTTGCGATTATGCGAAGGTATGAAAGGATGTCCTTGATTTCCTTACGCTGGTAGAAGTTTACGCCGCCTACGATAATGTATGGCAGGTTCTTTGCAATGCATCGCTCCTCGAAAAGTCGTGACTGTGCGTTTGTCCTGTAAAGAACCGCCTGCTCCCTTAATGGGAACTCCGACTTTTCAGCAGCGCTTATAACCCTGTCGGCCTCCTCGCCTGCAGTGTCATACTCCTTAAACTGTGGTCTTATACCCTCCTCGTTATCCGTCCAGAGGGTCTTGTCCTTACGTCCCTTGTTATTCTTTATGACGCAGTTTGCGGCATTGAGGATTGTCTTTGTGGAGCGGTAATTCTGCTCAAGCTTAATAGTCTTTGAGCCTGGGAATGACTTCTCAAAGTCAAGGATGTTTCTTATGTCCGCACCCCTGAACTTATAGATACTCTGGTCGTCATCACCGACTACGCAAAGATTCTTGTACTTTGCACTAAGAAGCCTTACTATCTCAAACTGCACTGTGTTTGTGTCCTGGTACTCATCGACCATTATGTACACAAACCTCTGCTGCCAGCTTGCAAGTACCTCAGGATTTTCCTTAAAAAGCTCAACAGTCTTTAAAAGAAGGTCGTCAAAATCAAGCGCGTTGTTTTTCTTAAGCCTTCTTTCATACTCGGTATATGCCCTTGAGATTGTTCTCTCATAAAAGTCAGATGCGATTTCCTCATAGGTCCCTGCGTCCGTCATTGCATTCTTTGCAGCGGAAATAGCGGAAAGAACGCCTCTTTCCTTAAACTGCTTCGGGTCAAGCTTCAGGTCCTTAAGGATCTGCCTCATAAGTGTCCTCTGGTCATCCGTGTCATAGATGGAGAAGTCCCTGTCGTAGCCTAACCTGTCAATGTCACGGCGTAGCATCCTTACGCACATTGAGTGGAAGGTTGATACGAAAACATCCTGTCCTACTCCCGGAAGAAGGTTATCGACTCTTTCCCTCATCTCTCCCGCTGCCTTATTAGTAAAGGTTATTGCGAGAATCTGCCACGGCTCGCAGAGCCCCTTCTCGAGGATGTAGCCAATTCTATGTGTGAGCACCCTTGTCTTACCTGAGCCCGCACCTGCCAAAATAAGAAGCGGTCCCTCTGTGTACTGAACCGCTTCCTTCTGTATTTCATTAAGTCCAAATAAAATATCTGACATTATTTCTTCTTTGCTGTGATTGAATTATACTTTGGAACGAGCACCTCGATTCCGCCCATGTACGGTCTTAAAGCCTCAGGGATCTTTACAGAGCCGTCAGCCTGAAGATTGTTCTCAAGGAATGCGATGAGCATTCTTGGCGGAGCAACACATGTGTTGTTAAGTGTATGTGCAAGGTGGTTTCCTTTTTCCTTAGACTTGATTCTGATCTTAAGTCTTCTTGCCTGTGCATCTCCGAGATTTGAGCATGAGCCTACCTCGAAGTACTTCTTCTGTCTTGGTGACCATGCCTCTACGTCGCATGACTTAACCTTAAGGTCTGCAAGGTCTCCAGAGCAGCACTCAAGCTGTCTTACCGGCACGTCGAGTGTACGGAAGAAATCAACAGTGTTCTTCCAGAGAACATCGTACCACTTCATTGAATCCTCAGGCTCGCATACAACGATCATTTCCTGTTTCTCGAACTGGTGGATTCTGTATACGCCTCTCTCCTCAATGCCGTGTGCACCCTTCTCCTTACGGAAGCATGGTGAGTATGATGTCATTGTGATCGGGAGCTTCTCCTCCTCGATTGTCTGGTCGATGAACTTACCGATCATTGAGTGCTCAGATGTTCCGATGAGGTAAAGGTCCTCACCCTCGATCTTGTACATCATTGCATCCATCTCTGCAAATGACATAACGCCTGTAACTACCTTTGAACGGATCATGAAAGGCGGGATGCAGTATGTGAAGCCGCGTCCGATCATGAAATCCCTTGCGTATGCGATAACTGCCTCGTGAAGACGTGCGATGTCGCCCATGAGGTAATAGAAGCCGTTTCCTGCTACCCTTCCTGCTGCGTCCATGTCGATACCGTCAAAGCTCTCCATGATGTCTGTGTGGTACGGAACCTCGAAATCAGGAACTACCGGCTCACCGAATCTCTCAACCTCTACGTTTTCAGAATCATCCTTACCAATCGGTACTGAAGCATCGATGATGTTCGGGATGATCATCATTCTCTTGTTAAGTTCCTCTGCAAGCTCTGTCTCAAGTGCGCTTAACTCCTCAAGGTGGTCGCCGAAGGCCTTAACCTCAGCCTTAACCTGCTCAGCCTCCTCCTTAAGACCCTTGGCCATAAGTCCGCCGATTTCCTTTGACTTTACATTACGCTTGTTTCTAAGCTCGTCTGCCTCCTGCATTGCTGCACGAAGCTTTGCATCTATCTCGATACACTCGTCAACGAGCGGAAGCTTTGCATCCTGGAATTTCTTCTTAATGTTTTCCTTTACAACATCCGGGTTTTCTCTTAAAAACTTGATATCTAACATTTATGCCTCCTTAAAGATTTCAAGGAATGATTTAACATTTCCTGCTGTGTCGCCCTTAAATACTGCTGATCCGGCTACGAGGATGTTTGCTCCTGCCTTAATGATCTCAGCTGCATTGTCAAGTGTTACGCCGCCGTCAATTTCAATGTCAAGATCGGGCTTAACCTTATCAGCCATTGCCCTAAGTTCCTTAATGCGGTCGATTGTGTACGGGATGAACTTCTGTCCGCCAAAGCCAGGGTTTACTGACATGAGAAGAACCATGTCGAGCTGCGGAAGAAGGTCCTTAAGCATTGCAACGGGTGTTCCCGGGTTAAGTGCCATGCCGACCTTTGCGCCTGTAGCCTTAACAGCCTGGATGGCCCTGTCCTGGTGCTTTGTTGCCTCATAGTGAACCGTGATGAGGTCTGCTCCTGCATTCCTGAAGTCCTGGACATATCTTGCAGGCTCATCAATCATAAGATGTACGTCAAAAACCTTCTCAGACCATTTTCTGTTCGACTTGATAACACACGGACCGATTGACATGTTCGGAACGAAGCTTCCGTCCATTACGTCGATGTGGATGTACTCTGAACCTGCGTCAGAGATAAGCTTGATATCCTCGCCAAGCTTAGAGAAATCAGCTGATAAAATTGAAGGTGACAATATTCTTTCCATTTAACTCCCTCCCCGGAATTAATATTTTTTCTCGTTTTCTTTTATTTCCCTGTAAATTGTACAGTAGCTTTCATAACGCACTTTATCTATTTTACCACACTTTACGAATTCTTTCACCATACATATTTGTTCTGGTTCATTAACATGACTGCAGCCGACAAATTTGCACGATTCGTTTGGCTCCCTAAACTCCTCATAGTAGCTGCTTACGTCCTCAGATTTTACACCTGTTACGTATAGTGAGGTAAAGCCGGGCGTGTCAAGAACGTATCCGTCATTTCCTACCGGGAAAAGCTCGGTGTGGCGCGTAGTCTGCTTTCCCCTTTTGAGCTTTTCGCTAAGCTCCCCGACAACCATTCCGGCATTGATGTTAAGCCTGTTTGTAAGGGATGACTTACCTGCACCGGATGGTCCTGCAAGAACCGTCGTGTTATGGTCAAGTGCCTCTATGATTTCGCTTACCGTCTCGTCATATGAGGTTGAGCCCGTTATTACCCTGTAGCCTGCCGCCTCATAGGTTTTCTTGTATCTTGAGGCTGCGTCATCCTTATCGATATCGGTCTTATTAAAGAAGATGATTGTGTTGATGCCTTCCTTACCCATGTTAATGAGGAACCTGTCGAGAAGGCCGAGGTTCGGGTCAGGCTCCCTTACCGCAAAAACGATAAGTGCCTGTGTAACGTTTGCGACTGCGGGTCTTATTAACGTGCTCTTTCTTTCATTAACACCGACAAGGTTTCCCTCAAGCTTTTCCTCAGAGATTATGTCAACCGTGACATTGTCTCCTACAAGCGGCTTTATTCCGATATTCCTGAAAACGCCCTTTGCCCTGCAGGTCCATGTGTTTTTGCCGTCATGGACATAGTAAAAGCCAGATATTGCCTTGATTATTTTACCATTAACCATCGCTTTTACCCCATAGGTGCAAAATGAAGCTCATATGAAGCTATTACATTGTCAGTATCAGCATCGAATACCTCGAGTGTACCCGTTTCGACTCCGAAGGCTCCGCGGATATTCTTGAAGCATACAGGAATCCTTGTGGATCCCGCATATGGACGCGGCTCTGAGATGATGCTGTACTCGGTTGCATTGTTAACCCTCTGTACAAGCCTTATACCCATTTTTACCGAATAGTCGTTGTTTGGTCCTGCCGGTCCGCCCACCTCAACTATCTGGTCAATTGACGCATAGTAGAAAAGCGGTGAAAGCTCCGAATCCGGATCCACATTGTAATATACGTTCGGGTCGCTTGTCATGTCTATCTGTTCATGTGGCTCGAGGTTAATCTGAACGTTTATGACAGTTCCCTTCTTTACGAGGTCTCCCGCAGGCTGTGACTGGTTCGTTACTGCTCCCTTAGGTGCATTAGCATCGGGCACCATCGAAACCGAGCCAATCTGCAGGCTGTTTGTCGTAAGTGCAAGCACTGCATCAGAGTATGAAAGTCCGATGAGGTTAGGAATCATTGCCCCGTCAGTTTCCTTACCGGCACTTACAAGCAGGATTACGTCAGAGCCCCTGTTTATCTTCCTGATTTCCTCAGTGTCGTCAAACTCGTTTTCTGCGTTCTCACTGTCTGTTTTCTCTGTTCCCGCTGCATCTGTCACAAGAAGGCATCCAGTTACACGTCCTGTTTCAACATCGTCACTGAACTGCTTCTTTGTTCCCTTAATGTTGATTTCCACTCCCGTCAGGGCGGCTGTTGCCTCCTCAACGCTCATGCCGTAAATCGATGCAACGACAGCCTCAACCTCCGAGCCCTTTGAAACGATAACCCTGACTGACTGTCCAGGCTTAATCTGTGAGCCCTCTGCAGGGTCCTGGCTTATGATTACATTCGCGCTGTACGAATCGTTATATACCTTGTCCTCGACTGCAATGCCCATCATTGTGCCGTTAAGCACCTTCTTTGCATCCTCCATCGAAAGACCGACGATTGCGGGGATTGTCTCCTCCTCCTCGATGACGATGTTGTAATCCGTCTCCTGGCTTTCCTCCGTCGTGTGCTCTGTATAGGTTTCACCGATTGGTGTCTCCTTTACCCTCTTTGATGCAAACGAGAAGAAAAGCACTATGCCGATTAAAAGAAGCACGCATATCGCCGCGGTAATGCTTGACCTTGTGATTTCATCCGTTGGCCTTCCAGGTCTTTTGCGGCTCTTAACCTCCTTTGGGCCCTCTGTCTTTTCCTCTGCACCGTAGAAATGCACAAAGTGTCCCTCGGGGTCCTCAAGGCATTTCTTGAGGTCTGCCACCAGCTCGTCTGTTGACTGGTATCTTTCCTCAGGGTCCTTTCTTATACACTTAAGGATAATGGCCTCAAGTGCCGGGTAAATATCCTTTTTATAGATGTTCGGGGGCACAACTGCACCACCCATGTGTGCATCGAGCACCTCGTCCGTCTTCTCACTGTCAAAGGGGAGCTTGCCGGTTATCATCTCATACATCGTGATACCAAGCGAATAGATGTCACTCCTGTTATCCACCTTGCCCTTTGCAGCCTGCTCAGGGGAAATGTAATGAACGGAGCCGAGTACATCGCCCTCCTTTTCTTCCTCTGTCGGCTTTGCAATGCCGAAATCAGCCACCTTTACGAGGCCGTCCTTTGAGATGATGATGTTCTGCGGCTTTACGTCCCTGTGGATTACACCGGCCTTGTGTGCCTCAGCGAGGCCCTCGGCTGTCTGAAGCGCTATCTGGATTGTCTCCTCGTTTGTGAGGCTTGTCTTATTCCTGATATAGTATTTGAGGGTTGTTCCCTCTACAAACTCCATGATCATGCAGTGCACGTCACCGTCATCGATTACGTCATAGGTACATACAACGTTACGGTTTACAAAGCATGCCGAGGTCTTTGCCTCAGTCATGAAGTTGTGTATGTATTCCTCGTCGTTAGCGAACTCGTCCTTAAGCATCTTGAGGGCAACATTCCTGCCAAGCTTAAGGTCAACGGCCTTGTAGACGATACTCATTCCACCCTGGCCGATCTTTGAGATTATCTCATACCTTGAAGCCAGTACGTCATTCGGGTTAAGCATTCACATCACCGTCCTTCCCGTACCTTAGGAGAATAACGGCAATGTTGTCAGAGCCGCCGTTTCTGTTAGCCCTGTCAACAAGCTCCTTCGCCTTATATCTTATTGATCCGTTGCCTGTGATTATCTCAAGCATCTCGTCGTCTGTAATCATGTTTGAAAGACCGTCAGAGCACATGAGCACATAGTCGCCCTCGTTAAGTGTTTCCTCGAAAAAGTCGACCTGCACCGACTCCTCGGCACCTACGGCACGTGTGATGTATCTCTTTTTGGCCCTGTATTCTTCCGAGCCCCTTACAAGCTCGCCGTCCCTGACCATTTCCTCAACGAGTGAATGGTCCTTTGTGATCTGGTTTATTCCGTCACTTATGATATAGAGTCTTGAGTCGCCTACGTTAGCTATCGTTATGTCACTGCCGTTTACGATTGCCGCAACGACAGTTGAACCCATGCCCTCATACTCACTGTCCCTTCTTGACTTGTCAAAAAGGAGTGTGTTTGAGAGCTCGATTGCACCGCGAAGCGCCCTGATTTCATTGGTCTCGCTCTTTGAAACCATGTTTACGATTCTTTCAACGAGGAATCTTGACGCAAAGCCACCTGCCTTGTGTCCGCCCATGCCGTCTGCAAGAATGAACAGGTTGTTGAACCTGCCAGGGTTTTCAGTCGATGCATAAATATAGTCCTGGTTTACCTCACGTTTTCTGCCTTTGTCAGTCAGCGCGTAACCCTTTATCATTAAGATGTCTCCTTCTAAGCTGTCCGCAGGCCGAGTTAATGTCACGGCCCATCTCTCTTCTTATAGTTGCGTTTATTTTCTGTTCCTCGAGGATTTTCCTAAACTCCTCGACGCTTTCCCTGTCAGGGCTCTCATAGCCGGTTTCCTCTACCGGGTTTACCGGAATGAGGTTAACGTGTCCATGCATTCCCCTTATGAGATTTGCAAGCTTTTGAGCATGCTCACGGGAGTCATTAACTCCCTTTACAACCGAATACTCAAAGCTTAATCTCCTGCCTGTCTTTTCAAAGTATGTCCTGCAGGCTGAAAGCACGTCCTCGAGCTTATATGCCCTTGCTATAGGCATTATGTTTTCCCTTAGTTCCTGGCTAGGTGCGTGAAGGCTAAGTGCCAGTGTCACGGGAAGTCCCTCATCGGCGAGTCTCAGAATCTCCGGCACGAGTCCGCAGGTACTAAGTGTTATGTTCCTTGCAGACATGTCATTTCCGTCACTGTCCGATACAAGGCGTATAAATCTCACTGCCTCGTCGTAATTATCAAGTGGCTCGCCCGAGCCCATGATTACAACGTTTGATACCCTCTCACCGGTATCCTTTTCTATCCTGTAAATCTGTGCAAGCATTTCCGCCGCACTAAGGTTTCTCACACAGCCGTCAATTGTCGATGCGCAGAAGGTACAGCCCATCCTGCAGCCTACCTGCGAGCTTATGCAGACACTGTTACCGTGCTTATACCTCATGAATACCGACTCGATCACATTGTCATCATATAGGGAAAAGATGTATTTTCTCGTTCCGTCAAGCTTTGATATAAGCACCTTTTCCGGATTCATTACGGTCACACGGTATGAGGCACTAAGCTTTTCCCTTAAATCCTTTGAAAGGTTAGTCATCTCGTCAAAGCTTACCGCCTTTTTCTTATGTATCCACTCGTAAATCTGCTTGGCCCTGAACTTCTTTTCGCCTATCGAAAGAAGCTCATCCGTAAGCTCCGGGAGTGTATATTCACATATGTCCTTAATCTCGCCCATATCCTGCTTTTTTCTTTGTCCTTTTTATTTTACTGCCGGTATTTAGTTTTGTTGGCTTCTAATAGATTTGCGTCAATTTTTGTTATTTTTACGGCTGTTTTGTTATTTTCTTTTTTCCACCGTGTGCATTTTTATTGTTTATTAATTTACTACCACGGCATTTTTTTATTTAGCCTTTTTTTGCAGCTTTCCACGGTTTGGATTCACTCCTTCGTATAACCCGCGATAAAGAAGCCGTCATGGTGAAGGTCCGGATTAATCCTCTTCATCATGTTCATCTTTAGCTTTAACTCACTTGCAATCCAGTATGCGTTTTCCTCGTTCTCTTCCCTTGTAACGGTACATGTCGAATATATAAGCGTACCGCCCTGCTTTAAATACCTCACGGCATTTTTAAGGATTTCACGCTGCATGTCCCTAAGCTCCGTGATGTCCTCGGGGGTAATGCGTTTTTTGATGTCCGGCTTTTTTGCTATTACGCCAAGTCCCGAGCACGGAAGATCCGCAATTACAATGTCTGCCCTTCCGATAACGTCCTTATCTAGCTTTAATGCGTCCTTAACGCTTGTCTTAATGCTCTTAAAGCCGCATCTAATGACATTTTCATCGATAAGCCTTGTCTTATCCTCTGAAACATCCCTTGAATCTATTACTGCCTCATCTCCTGACATGTCTGCCATGAGTAGGCTCTTTCCGCCAGGGGCTGCGCACATGTCAATGATGTAATCGCCAGGCCTAGGGCTCACAAACTCTGCTATCTTTGCAGCCGATGCATCCTGAACCGTTATGTATCCCTCATTAAACGCCTTAAGCCCAGCTACTCCCATTCCTGAAAGTCCGTCAAGCTCGTAAACCGGCGGCACTGCTTCGATTTTTTCAGCACTTACGCCGTCTTCCCTTATCATCTCGAGGATTTTTTCCTCAGAGGCCTTTGAAGTATTAAAACGGACAGGCGTTTTCCTTAGCATCATCCATGCCTCGAAAATACCCTCGGCACCCGGTACGCCAAAGTCCTCCGTAAGCTTTTTATAAAGCCATACCGGAACCGAATACCTCACTGGACCATCCTTAAGCACACGCCTAAGCCTCGAGTCCTCGCCATTCATGTGGATTTTTTCCTTATCCCTTGCAATGCTTCTAAGAACACCGTTCACATAGCCACTTAGCTTAATAAGTCCGTGTGCCTTACTAAGCTCAACTCCCTCGTTTATCGCAGCATTGTCAGGAATCCTGTCCATGTACATAAGCTGGTAAACGCTCATTCTGAGAATCTCCCTTATGTACGGGTTAAGCTTTGAAACGGGTGTTTTTGAATACTCTGCTATTACGGCATCAATTCCGTAAAGCTGTGAGAGTGTTCCCTGCACGAGGTGCTCCGCAAGCGCCTTGTCCCTTACATCGAGCCTCACATTCTTATCAAGCGTCTCCCTTATGAAAACATTTGACTTCCTGCTGTTTTCGTTAATGTTTAGGAGCATGAAAAGTGCCGTATCCCGCGCACTTTCAGGCTTTCTTATGTTGTAGTTTTTTAGATTTTTCTTATCCAAGAAACATTACCCCTTACAAAATCTGAAGCGTTCATGCGCTTCTTTCCCTCAAGCTGAACCTCGTCAAGCTTAAGGAAGCCGTCCTGACACCTTACGTAAAGGTCATTTTTAACGGCAACAAACTCACCAGGTGCTGCCTCAATGTCTACACACGCAGGCTCAGCCTTATGAATCTTAAACACCTTGCCATCTACCTTTGCATAGGCTCCTGGCCATGAGTACATACCCCTTATCAGGCAGTCGATTTCACGAACACTTTTGTTAAAATCGATTTCACCCATGTTTTTACTTAGCTGGCTCGCATATGTGGCAAGCGCCTCATCCTGCTTAACCGCTGTGAGCTCGCCCTTTTCCAGTTTTTCAAGTGCCCTTACAATCATAGGTCCTGACATCTTTGCGAGTCTATCAAAAAGCGATTCGCTTGTATCAGTAGGGGAAATGACTGTTTCCTCCTGCATGAGCATATCGCCCGTATCAAGGCCCTCTGCCATCTGCATGATGGTAAGGCCTGATTTTTCATCACCGCTAAGCACTGACCACTGGATCGGAGCAGCGCCTCTCCACCTTGGAAGAAGGGAACCGTGAATGTTGATGCAGCCGTATTTTGGTGCATCGAGGATGACCTTCTTTAAGATCTTGCCATAAGCCGCAACCACTATTACATCAGGCTTAAGCGCACTGACCTCAGCCATGAATTCGGGATCTGATGCCTTTACCGGCTGCTTTACCGTGAGACCAAGCTTAAGTGCAGCTGCCTTTACGGCTGTTGGCATAAGCTCCTGGTGTCTTCCGACAGGCTTATCAGGCTGGCTCACTACCATTAAAATCTCGTGGCCCGCCTCATAAATGGCATTAAGTGCCGGAACTGCAAAATCCGGCGTACCCATGTATATAATACGCATTTATACTCTCCTAAATTAATCCTCTGCTTCCTCGTCCTCGTCACGAACCTCGTAGAGGTCTCCCTCAACAAGCTCCGTGTAAAGGTGTCCGTGAAGATGGTCAACCTCGTGCTGGATTGCCCTTGCAAGGAAATCATCGGCCTCCATCTCAAACGGCTCCATGTCAATGTCAAGGGCCTTTACCTTGATGTGCTGTGCCCTCGTTACCTGTCCGTAATAGCCCTTTACGCTAAGACATCCCTCGTTATCTGTCTGCTCTCCCTCTTTCTCAACGATTTCAGGATTGATGAAGAGGTACTGGTTTTCATCACCGATGTCCACAACACAGATCTGTCTTAAGATACCGACCTGTGGAGCCGCAAGGCCGCAGCCGTTTCCCTCATACATTGTATCGAACATGTCGTCGATAAGGTCCCTTAACCTGTCAGTCATTTCCTTTACGGGCTTGCATTCCTTATTTAGAACAGGATCGCCCTGCTGTCTGATTTCTCTAAGTCCCATTTTCTTAAATCCTTATTTTAAATCAACATTTATAAATATTTTTCTTGAACCATATCCTGAAAGCGTATATTCCGTTATCCTGTCACGAAGTGCTAGTACCCTCTCCCTGTCAGGTGACTTAAGGTATATCACCTTTCTGAATATGTCATTTACCTTGTAAATTCCTGCGTTGCACGGTCCTATGACCATAACGCCGTTTTTTAAGCCCTCGCTCTTTGCAAACTCTGCTGCCTTTTCAGCGGCTTCTGTTAAAAGAGCCTCATCCTCTCCCGAAAACCTCATCGTAAGAAGCGATGAAACGGGCGGATACTGCATGAGACGGCGAAAGCTCATTTCCCTCTCATAAAAGTCCCTGTAATTGCCTGCTGCCGCCATCGAAATCGAATAGTGCTCGGGCTCATATGTCTGAATGACTACGTCACCTGGCCTACTAGACCTTCCCGCCCTTCCCGATGCCTGCGTCACAAGCTGGAAGGTACGCTCCGCCGCCGTATAGTCGGGGATGTTAATGCTCTGGTCTGCCGCCACGATTCCGACAAGCGTTACCTTCGGGAAATCGTGACCCTTAACTATCATCTGAGTACCGATTAGGATATCGGCCTCCCCGTTTTTAAAGGCACTTAATATCTTCTCATGGCCGTCCTTATTCTTTGTGGTATCGGCATCCATCCGAAGAACCCTTGCCCTTGGGAACATCCTTTTAGTCTCAAGCTCAAGCTTCTGCGTACCCGTACCAAAAGGAGCCACGTATTTTGAGCCGCATGCCGGGCACTTTGCAGGCATTGCCATCATTTTTCCGCAGTAGTGGCAGCTAAGCGTTGCAGCCTTTCTAACGTTGTTTTCATAGTACCAGTCGTTATGGACCGTCATTGAAACGCTGCAGTGGTCGCACTTAATGACATAGCCGCATGCCCTGCAGGACACAAATCCCGCATAGCCCCTTCTGTTAAGAAAGAGCATCACCTGCTCGTTTTTATCAAGCCTGTCATTAATAAGCTCATAGAGCTTACGGCTGAAAATGTTTTTGTTTCCGTCGCTTAGCTCCTCCCTTAAATCCACTATGTGGACACCTGGAAGCGAGGAACCGGGAACCGCCCTTACCTTAAGCTCACTGAGCGCATACTCACCGTCAAGCGCCCTTTTGAAGCTTTCGACTGATGGTGTCGCTGAGCCAAGCACCAGCTTTGCTCCGCACATATTTGCACGCATCAGTGCAATGTCCCTTGCGTCATACCTTGGCGTCGTATCTGACTGGTATGCTTTTTCATGCTCCTCGTCTATGATTATGAGCTTAAGGCTTTCAAACGGCGTGAAGAGTGCGCTTCTGGGTCCGACCATTACGCTTATCTCTCCGTTTGCAGCCTTCATTAGCTGCTCATATCTTTCACCCTCCGAAAGCTTCGAGTGCATTACCGCCACCTCGTCACCTAGATGGCTCTTTAGCTCGCTTACAGTCTGGTAGGTGAGCGAAATCTCAGGAATCAGAACGATTGCCTGGCCTCCCGCCGCAATCACCTTTCTTAAAAGCTCAATATAGACCCTTGTCTTTCCAGAGCCCGTGATTCCAAAAAGAAGTGACGGCTTATCAGTCTCGGTAATCTCCCTAAATACTCTCTCCTGGTCGGGAGTGAGCCGCTCGTCATCCTTTATGGTAAAGCCAAGCTCCTCCATCCTCTTAGTGGGGTCTGTCCTTCTTTTATTCTTCCTTACCGTCTTTTTTACGGGAAGCGTGGTCTGAAGCGCCTGGTTAAAGGTCGAGCCATATTCATGTGCCATAAACGCTGCAATCTTAATGAGCACCGAGTCGGCATTCATTGCGCCCTTCTTAACGCCAGTTATGTCCTTTATCTTTTCCTTATCGAAATCGGTATCCTCTGAAAGTCCGATGACATAGCCCGTCCTCTTTGACGCGCCAAAAGGCACATCAACCCTCGTACCTATCGTGACCAGCTTGCTTAGTTCTGGCGGCACACTGTAGGTAAAGGGCCTGTCGAGGCTTTCAACCGATATGTCGATTATTACCCTTGCATAACTCATTTAAGAAGTTCACCCATCTTCAGGCTGTTGCTGCCCTTTAGGAGCACGACATCGCCCTTATTAACCATTCCGTAAAGCTCTTTTTTTAGCTCCTCGAGGCATCCGCGCTCAAAGCTCTTTACAGTGATGCCCTCTGATTTGATATTTTCGGCAATGCTTTTTGCAAGCTCACCATATGTTAAAACGACATCAGGCTTTACATTAAGCGAATCGATATATTCACCTATCTCGCTGTGAAGCCTCAGCTCCTCTGGACCAAGCTCGTGCATGTTTCCAAGAACCGCTATTTTCCTGCCCTCTGCCTTAATGCCTGAAAGCACGTTTAAGGCTGCCTTCATTGAAACGGGTGAGGCATTGTAGCAGTCGTCAATAAACGTAATGCCGTCCTTTTCTATCCTCTCTCCCCTTCCCTTAAGTGCCTTAAACTCCTTAAGCTTTTCCTTTGCGGCCTCTAAATCAACGCCGTAAAGCTCCGCCACCTTAAGTGCGGCACCGGCATTAAGCTTCATGTGGTCGCCCTCAACACTAAGCGGAATGTCTGCCTTTTCATAGTAATAAACATTTATGTCCCTTTTCGGGTCGTAGCCCTGAAGCATCTTATCCTCGCCATTAAGCACGAGGTTACCCCCGTCAGGCGTACCCATAAGGATCTTCATCTTTTCACTGAGGATATTCTCCTGGGTCTTTAGCTGTGCGAGGTGGCAGATTCCGATGTTTGTAAATACGGCAGTATCCACCTTGGCTACGGGTGCTATCTGCTCCATCTCACCAAATTCGCTTATTCCAAGCTCGACAACGGCAATCTCCGCCTCGGGATCGGTGTCAAATACAGTTATCGGTACACCTACCTGTGAATTTGCATTGCCCTTTGTCGAATAAACCCTGTATTTTGCCGAAAGTGCGCATGCTATCATCTCACGAAGCGTTGTCTTTCCGACTGAGCCCGTGACTCCGACAAACGGGATTTTCGCATATTTTTCCCTTACATATGTGCCGAGTGTGAGAAGCGCATTGAGCGAATCCTTAACGAGGATTACAGCCTTACCCTCGGGTACAGGCTTGCCGTCTACCGCCGCAACATCCTCATACTCGGTAAACGATGCCACTGCACCGTTTTCAAATGCACTAACGATATATTTGTGGCCGTCCGTTCTCTCTCCCTTAATGGGCACAAAGAGGTCCTCTCCCTTTATGAGGTTCGAGGCTGTAGTGATGTTACAGACGAGTGTATCCTCACTTCCGCTTACTAGCCTTCCGTCTACGGCCTTTATGATTTCACTTACCTTAAGCTTCAAGTTTCTCTTTTTCCTCTAATATTACTTCTTTATCCAGGAAATGCGTTCTCACGCCGTTTTCCTCCTGGTAATCCTCGTGACCTTTTCCGATGATGGCAATCATGTCGCCCTTTTTCGCATGCTCCATTGAGTACCTGATGGCATCCCTTCTCGATACGATGCAGGCGCAGTTTTCCTCCTTACCGCCTGCATTAAGGTATGCCTCCTTAATGTCAGCGATGATGTCCTCGGGCTTTTCATACCTTGAATTGTCCGATGTAAAGATTGAGAAATCAGCGCTGTGTGCCGCTGCCGCACCCATACCGGTTCTTCTGTCCTTTGAGCGGTTTCCGCCGCAGCCAAATACTATTACGAGTCTTTCAGGATTGTAGTTTTCCCTGAGTGTCTTAAGAAGGCTTACCATGCTCACCTCATTGTGCGCATAGTCAACAAAAATCGTATACTTGTCGGTTCTTGCCACAACCTCCATGCGTCCGTTAACGCTTGTTGACTCGATTCCCTTTTCAGTTAGGTCTGCGGGAAGTCCGAGAAGACCAGAAACAAGGATAACCGAAAGTGCATTTTCAATATTGAAATATCCAGGAAGCGGCAGCCTCATAAAGCCGTTCATTACGCCCTCTGCCTTAAAATACGTACCCGTAAAGTCCGTATCCATCACATATTCGATGTCGCGTGCACACTCATCAAGTGCCTCGTTAACTGAGAACCTGTATGCCTCCTTCTTTCCTGAAAGCTTGAGCACCTCGTCACTATGCCTTGCGTCCGCATTGATTATTACCTTTTTACACTGTCTCAGAACCCCGGCCTTGCAGTCCATGTATTCCTCAAAGGATTCATGCTCATTAGGTCCGATGTGGTCAGGGCTAATGTTCAGGAAGATTCCGTAATCAAACATCATACCCGCTGTTCTCTTCATCTTGACAGCCTGTGATGAAACCTCCATTACAACATATTCACAGCCCGCATCAACCATCTTCCTAAAGTCCTCATGAAGCTCGTATGACTCGGGAGTCGTATTTACCGTGGGTGTCCTTACACCGTCAATGAAGCAGCCGTTTGTGCCAATGAGTCCTGTCTTCTTACCGCATGCCTCAAGCACCGACTTAAGCATTGTCGATGATGTTGTCTTGCCCTTTGTTCCGGTGATTGCTATCGATGTAAGCTTTTCGAACGGATGTCCGAATCTCGCCGCTGATAAAAGGGCCAGGGTGTTTCTTACATCCTCTGTCTTAAAGATGTTGATTTCACCCTCTGGAAGCTCAAGCTCGCCAAGCTCCTTTTCAACGACAAAGGTTCTTACGCCCTTTTCGTAGCAGTCCTTAATAAAGGTATGTGAATCAATGCGGCTTCCCATCATGCATACGAAAACCGCATTTTCCCTTGCCTTTCTCGAATCGTATATAACCTCGTCGACGTTAACCTCTGCTGAGCCTTTAAGGCACTTAAGGTCAGTTCCGTCCATCCATTCGATTAATTTATTCATTGCCAAATGTCCTCTTGAATTCATCATTTGTCATAAGTATCTGACGCTCCTTTGTTCCGAGGCTGTCTGATACAACACCTGCCTCAAAGAGCTGGTCCATGATTCTCGACGCCCTGTTGAAGCCGATACTGAATTTTCTCTGAAGCATACCGATTGATGCCTTGTTCTTTTCCGTGATAAGCACGCCGGCCTGGTAGAAATACTCATCGTGTCCCGAGCCGTCATCGCTTACCGTTTCCATTCCAGATGCACCTGCGGTTACGTTCTGGGCTGCCGTAAGGGCCTCCTCCCATTCGCTTGAGTAAATCGTTGAATTATGCTTCTTAATCCACTCAACGATGCTGTCTACCTCTTCATCCGCAAGGAATGCACCTTGGACTCTTACAGGTGTCGACATATCCTCTATCCTGCAGAGCATGTCTCCGTTTCCAAGCAGTGACTCCGCACCACCCTGGTCGAGGATTGTTCTTGAGTCAATTGCCGACGGAAGCTTAAGTCCCACACGGCTTGGGATATTTGACTTGATAAGACCTGTAACAACATCAACTGAAGGTCTCTGTGTTACTACGATAAGATGTATTCCAGCAGCTCTTGCAAGCTGTGTGATACTTGCAACATAAGTCTCGACATCCTTCTTTGAATGCATCATGAGCTCTGCAAGCTCATCGATTACAACGAGGATATATGGCAGCTTCTCGGGCTTTTCAGCACCCTCCGGAAGCATCTTTGAAATCTCGTCTACCTTGTCATTGTAGCCCTTGATGTTTCTTGTATTTGACTCCTTAAAGAGTCTGTAACGCCTGTTCATCTCGTCGCAGGTCTTTGAAAGCGCTGCAACTGCTTCAGACGGCTTTGTTACAACAGGCGTGAGAAGATGCGGGATTCCGTCATAGATTGAAAGCTCAACGACCTTCGGGTCAATGAGGATCATCTTAACCTCCTCAGGTGTACATCTGTAAAGGATTGACATGATGACCGTGTTAACGGCTACAGACTTACCTGAACCTGTTGTACCCGAGATAAGAAGGTGCGGCATCTTTGCGATGTTTCCAACGATCGGGCTGCCCTGGATGTCAAGTCCGATACCCCATGTGAGCTTTCCCTTTGCCTCCTTAAACTCCCTTGTGTCCATGATGTCGCGGAAGGTAACCATGGCACTCTTTTCGTTTGGAACCTCAATTCCGACAGCACTCTTACCGGGAATCGGAGCCTCAATTCTAAGCTCCTTTGCCGCAAGTGCAAGCTTAATGTCTCCCGCGAGTGCCGTAATCTTGTTAACCCTTACGCCGACATCTGGTGTAAGCTCAAATCTTGTAACCCTCGGTCCCTTTACGATATTCGTACATGTGACTCCGACACCAAACTCCCTTATAACCTGCTCAAGCTTTCTTGCATTGGCTCTCTGGTCCATTCCGTTTGCGTTCGGGTCACTCTTCATTCCCTTGGCAAGAAGACTAACCGGCGGGAACTGGTAAGGCTTTACCTTAACCTCCTGCTGCTTCTTCCTTTCAAGTTCTCTCTTTCTGTCAAGCTCGCGCTGTGCATCCTCCGGGCTTAATGCAGGCTTAGAAGGTGCCTGGTTTTCTCCCTGAGCTAATGACTCATTTTCAGCACTTACTGTAATCTGAGATGTTGACTGAGCTCTATTGAGAGCCTGTGTCTTAGCTCCTGAATGGTTTGCTGTCTGCGCTCCACTGCGAGTCGCCGACTGTGCTCCCGTCTGAGCAACTGTCTGCGCAACTGTCTGAGCTGCACTGCTTCCAGCCCCGGTATTCCAGATATCGTCCTCAACTGTAACTGCTGTCACATCGTCGTATTCGTTGAAGCCGTTATATCCGTTATAGTCGTTATACTCGCTAT
>JAUNDA010000124.1 GCA_030526295.1 Eubacteriales bacterium | reverse complement strand
GTTAAGGTAACAGCTGCAAAGGTTGATATTTCATCCAATGCAATTACAGATGACGCTCTTGACGCAACACTTGTTGACGACACAACAAAGATTACAGCAACAAATTACACAGTTAACCTTGGAACAGACTTCACAGGAGCTTCAACAGTAATTCCTGGTGATGATTACACCTTCACAGCAAAGGATAAGAATTACAACTACACCTTCACAGGCACAACGATGGGTGGAACAGAGGTTTCTGTAATCGATAACGGTGATGGAACATACACAATCCAGAACGTAACAGGTAACATCGTAATCGCAAGCACAAAGACAGCTAAGACCTTTACAGTTACAAAGACAGGTACAGGCGCAGCTGACATTACCGGTGCAGCAACAGCAACCTACTTTGTAGATTACGAGTTCACAATTACAAAGGATGACAAGTATGATTATGAGCTTACTGCAACAGTTGGTGGAAATGATTATTCACCGGTACTTGTGGACGATACATATTCAATCCTTGGTGAGGACGTAACTGGAAATATCGTAATCACAGTTAACAAGACACTTAAGCCTGTAACAACAACTCAGATTACCTTCGAGGGAACAGGTTCAGCTGATGTAGCAGGTGGAACACTCCAGACAGCCCAGAATGGTCAGGACTTCAAGTTTGAGGTTACAAAAGACAGCAACTATGACTATGTTGTAACATTTGGCGGCAATGAGCTTACAGAAGATGCTGAAGGCAAGTACACAATTCCTGCAGCAAGCATCACAGGAACTGCACTTACAGTAACTGTTGCAAAGACAGCCAAGAAGACCATCAATGTTGAGGCAAGTGCTTATGTACAGCTTGATGGCAAGACAATGTATCTTGTAACAGCAACTGGAACAGTGGCAGCAGGCAAGACTCTTGCATATGACGGAACTGCAATGTACCAGTCATCAAAGTATTCAGCATACACATGGCTCGTTATCTCAAACAAGTCTGCAGATGAGGTTAAGACTGAGGCTGAGGGCAAGATTGCCGAGGCAACAGCAACATCCACATCAATTGCATACGACAATGATGTTAACAAGACCGGTCGTGTTGATATCAACGATGCTCAGCTCACATGGGATATCTACAATGCGAAGTATGACAGCTTTGTAAATGTATCCATGGAGAAGTTCCTGAGTGCCGATGTTAACGGAGACAAGGTCGTTAACGTAACAGATGCTACAGCTATCATCGCGGCTATTCAGTAAACTGAAGAAAAAATCTTAAATTTTTAATAACCTCTCCCCGTTTTCGGGGAGGGGTTATACCGCTCTTTAAAATAAACCGAAATTTCCGGGTTTTACCAGTGCCTTCTGAGGTGAAAAAACAAAAACAGATGGCAGCGGTAATATCCTGAAAAAATAAAAAAAGGAAATCAATTTATGAAACGTATACTAGGAATAATTGCAAGTCTTTGTCTTATGCTCTGCCTGCTTCCAGGAACAGCAATGGCTCAGGATACAGGACGAAGCTATGAGTTCTTTCTGTCCGTAAGCGGACAGGAGGAGGTATTTTCAGCAGAGGGACAGGTGCTTACCGTTACCCTCATGCTTAAGAGGACGGACGCCGATGAGCCTGCGGAAATGTATGGTATGCAGTCTGAGATTACATATGATGACAGCTTCCTTGAGCTTGTGCAAAACAGTGTCATGACAGCTCCCGGTGTAGAATGGACCGACCTCGCAAGAAGAACCGGGGGAAGGGTATTCTATCTGAACTATGTTTCACTTAACGGCGGACAGGTATGGGAGCCTGAGGTTGTTGTCGGAAGCTTCCAGCTTAAGGTAATCGCATCAGACGGAGTATCGACAATTAACCTTGAGAATTCGCTTGTTGCCAACCAGAAGGGCGACGAATCCTTTACCTCTTCGGAAAACAAGGTAAAGGTAATACTTAGCACCGACTGCAAGGTAACCTTTATGGAAAATGGCGGAAGCGATATTGAGGACCTTATGGTTTCATATGGTGACAGGCTCACACTTCCTGAGGGAATCGAAAAGGACGGATACGTTCTTGAGGGCTGGTACAAGGATATTGACCGTACGGAAAAGTGGGATTTTGACACAGATACCGTAAAGGGAAATACAACACTCTATGCAAACTGGGTTGAGCCGGTTGATGAAGCAAATGGCTTCGGATTACCATGGTGGATAATCCTAATTGCAGCTTTGGTATTGCTCATACTGATTCTTTTATTCAAAAAGAAGAAGGTTACCTTTGAAACCTTCGGAGGAACAGCACTCGAGCCAGTTTATGTAAAGAGGGGATACCTCCTTGAGGAGCCAATGATGCCGGTTAAGCCGGGAGCAGTATTTGGTGGCTGGTACAGTGATCCTGAGTTCAAAAACTACTGGGATTTTGAGGTAGACCAGGTAAAGAAGAACATGACGCTCTATGCACAATGGAAATAAGGGTAATTGTGTAAACTGATGCGTTAAAACGGCACCCGCTCCGATTTTGGAGGGGGAGGCAATTCGCTGTTATTTTAAGCCTAAGCCTATGGGTTATTTCAAAGAGGCAGGGCATGTAAAAAGGATGAAAGGGGAGAAGCTAATGCAATGAGAAAAAAAGACATATTGACAAGCATGCTTAGCATTGTGCTTATTCCCGTGCTCGTATTAAGTCTATGGGGGCCGCTCGCAGGCTCGGGACGAAATGAGCCAAAGAATCCCATCAGCAGTACGGCGGCATATATGTCAGCTGAGTCACTTAAGGGAAGCGGCAGTCAAAACAGTAACGGAGAGGGCTATATAAGCGCACTTGAGGAGGCGACCGAGGAGG
>JAUNDA010000123.1 GCA_030526295.1 Eubacteriales bacterium | reverse complement strand
CCCTGTATTTTGGTGAAAATTCTGATATTTCCATGGAAATAGACAAGCTGGAAGTGCTTGATGTGGCTGTTTCTGTTTTTATCGGACCACATCTTGGTATGAATATCATCGGCAACAAATTATACATTGCAAAGAGTCTGAGCTTTCAGGCAGCCCGAATTGAAACAACCCCAGTGCCTGGCATGTTGATAGAATGCCTAAAAGCCTGCAGTGATGAAACCAGGCTTAAAATACTCAAGGTATTCTGGCACGGACATGCAACCACCCAGGGACTGTCACAGATTCTCGGACTGTCACCCAGCACAATATCCTTACATTTAAAACAGATGAAATCTGCAGGCCTGGTGGATTCCTATAAGGTAAACAAATATGTCTATTACTTTATCAAGCCCGGAATAATAAAGGAAACGATACAGCTTCTTCAAAATTACTTTGACAGTTAAAAAGACACCCCGCAAAAACGGGGTGTTTTCTCTTATCAATACTTATTTTTAGATTAAAGTGCCTTCGACAAAAGTACCACTGCCTCCACATGCTTTGTGTATGGGAACTGGTCCACGCCTGCTGCCTTTACTACACGGTAACCCCTTGCCTTAAAGAATTCCATGTCCCTGACAAAGCTCTCGGGCTTGCATGCGACATATACGATGTGCTCAACGCCGTAGCCTGCGATGATCGGGAGCATCTTCGGATGCAGTCCGTCACGCGGCGGGTCGAGGATGATCATGTCAGGCTTCTTTTCAAGGCTTCCAATTACCTCGAGCACGTCGCCCGCGATGAATTCACAGTTATTAAGGCCGTTCATCTTGGCATTTTCCTTAGCGGCCTCTACAGCCTCAGTGATTATCTCAACGCCGTAAACCTTGTCGGCAACTGCTGCCACAAGCTGTGCTATGGTGCCGGTACCTGAATAAAGGTCATAAACCGTCATTCCCGAGGTATCTCCCACATAGTCACGGACCTTGCTGTAAAGCACCTCCGCGCCCTTTGTGTTTGTCTGGAAGAAGCTAAACGGAGTAACCTTGAACTTGAGTCCCAGAAGCTCCTCCTCGAGGTAGTCCCTTCCAAAAAGTACCTCTGTTCCCTCATCAATAACGGCATCGGCTAGAGAATTGTTTCTAGTATGGAGAATACCGTCAATGTGTCCCTCAAGGTTAAGACCCTTAAGAATCTCAACCCAGTCGTTTAAAAGCGAAGCCTCATCCTTAAAGCCTTCTGCTGCCTTCATTTCCTCAGTCGGGTTGTAATCTGCCGTTACTAGGTCAATGAGCAGCCCTCCGTTTGCGAATGACCTTCTGACAAGAAGGTGCCTTAAGTATCCCTCGTGTGTTGACTTATTGACATACGGGATGTGGAGACTGTCAAAGTAATCAACGGTTGCCCTTACGACCTTATTGTTATCGTCATTTACAAGTCTGCAGTCATCACAGGTAACAACGGCATAAAAGCTCTTTTTCCTATGCATGCCAAGGGTAAGTGGTCCGTCCTTTACTGCATCACCGAATGAGTATTCCATCTTGTTCTTGTAGCCCTCATGAAGCGGACTGTCGAGCACTCCCTCAAAGATGCTGTCCTCCTCCATTACAGGCATAAGTAACTCCTTAAGCTTTTCCTCCTTAAGGCTATGCTGCTCATCGTATGTAAGGCCGTTATGGAAGCATCCGCCGCAGATACCGCTCTGTGAGCACCATACCTTCTTTAATGTATCGCCCTCATAGTGAAGCGTCATGCGGATGTCCCTGTCACCCTCAACGAGTCTTTTAAGAAAGAGCCTGTCGCCCTCCCAGAGGTTAAGGTTCATTACCTCGTCAATGTCAATCCACCTGAGCTCGCCCTCGTCACAGTTATAGTTAATCTCGCCGTCATATGCCGTGGCGGTATAAAGATACATGGTTTCGTCATTCCATGTATCCGATACAAATCCGATCACGCCCCTCTGCTCGTACTTTGTAAGCGTAATGCCGGTCTCCTCCCTTACCTCACGGATAAGGCACTCATCGGGAGTTTCGTCCTTTTCAAACTTACCTCCGATTCCTATCCACTTACCCTCGTTGAGGTCGTTCTCCTTTTTATTTCGAAGGAGCATAAGGTACTTGCCGTCCTTTTCGATATAGCACAGTGTCGTATTGATTCTTTGCTGTTTTTTGCGTCTTGACATAGACCCTCACCTTTTTGTTTTGCTCTGACCTTTTTACCTTGTTTACTTAGTTCAATGCACCATCAGGCTGTATCCACAATTAATAATTCATTTAATCCTTATACACTGACAGTTTTATTCAGTAAGAACGGCCCGAAGCCACGAGCCGTTCACCATTATTTAAAGCTTTGTAAGCTTGGCGAAGCCTGCCTTCATTACCTTTACGCCGAATAAGTCAAACTCAACGGTTACCTCGTAATCCTTTGGCTGGTCCTCAAGCTTTGTTACGGTCCCCTCACCGAACTTGATGTGCGATACCCTGTCGCCTACATCATAGCCTGGCTTTACCTTTTCAATGGTATTGCCCTTTGTAAGTCCTGAAAGTGCGCCCGCGGCCTTGATTTCGCTCTTTGACCTTGTGTCAAGTGAGCCGTAGCCCTTTGACGAGCCGCCACCGCCATAGCCATAGCCGCCTGAGTAACCTCCTGAGTAGCCACCGCCATAGCCACCGTAGCCGCCAGATCCAAAGCCCTCGTACCTGCGGCTGTTGCCATAGTCACGCCTACTACCCCTGTCATCGCCGTAATCGTCGAAATTGTCACGATAATCACTGTCACTCCATGACGACGTGCGCTTTGGCTTTCTCTGTATCTCAACTCCTGATACAGGAAGCTCGT
>JAUNDA010000122.1 GCA_030526295.1 Eubacteriales bacterium | reverse complement strand
AAGGAAGAACTTGTAAAGGCATATGCAGACTTAAGTGTTGCCATATCTGATATTAAAATAGCGGTAAGATGCCAGAAAACCGGAAAGGCTTTGAACTTTATTACTGAGGCCCTTGCCCCATGTGACAGCCTCAATATTTCCTCTTTGACCACAGCCGCATCAAAAACTCTCGAGGATGTTTACAATGTACTTATGTTAAGCCCATACGCTTCATGCGTCGAAAAGCTTAAAGAAAGTGCAAGTGCTTTCGAGAAATGGTGCGATGACAGAATGATGGATTTAATCAAAGAGCAGAAATCAAACCCCTTTACTATCGGACCTATTATGGCATACTGCATCGCAAGACAGAACGAAATTAACACCGTAAGAATTATCCTCTCGGGTAAACTTAATGAAATTGATGACAGCATCATCAGAGAAAGACTGAGGGCCATGTATGTATAGAATTGCAGTTTTGGGTGACCGTGACAGCATATACGGCTTTGCAGCACTGGGACTGGATGTTTATCCTGTTACCACATCTGAAGAAGGCGGACGCACATTAAGAAAACTCGCCGAGGGTGAATATGCGGTTATCTACATAACAGAGGCTCTGGCAGCAGAGCTTGAACACGAGCTTGACCGTTACAGAGAACTGCCGCTGCCGGCTATTATCCCTATTCCAGGTGTTACAGGTAACACAGGCATGGGCATTAAGATGGTCAAAAAGAGTGTTGAACAGGCCGTCGGTTCCGATATTATTTTCGGCGACGACTGATAAGACGAAAGGAAATAAACAAAATGGCTAAAGGCACTATAAAGAAAGTTGCCGGACCTCTGGTTATTGCCAAGGGTATGCGTGACGCTAACATGTTCGACGTTGTTCGTGTAAGTGATCAGCGACTCATTGGTGAAATCATCGAGATGCACGGTGACGAGGCTTCCATTCAGGTTTATGAGGAAACTGCCGGCCTTGGACCCGGTTCACCTGTTGAATCTACAGGCGAACCTATGAGCGTTGAGCTTGGACCCGGCCTTATCACATCCATATATGACGGTATTCAGAGACCGCTGGATGATATTATGGCTGTTTCCGGTAATAACCTTGCAAGAGGCGTTGAAGTACCATCCCTTAAAAGAAATATAAAGTGGACCTTTGTTCCTACTGCCAAGATTGGTGACGAGGTCACAGGTGGCGATATCATCGGTACTGTTCAGGAGACCGAGATTGTTGTTCATAAGATTATGGTTCCCGCAGGTGTTGTGGGTACTATCAAATCCATAGAAGCAGGCGAATTCACTGTCGAGGAGACAGTTGCCGTTGTTACAACAAAAGACGGTGACGAGAGAAAACTTACTCTCATGCAGAAGTGGCCTGTAAGACGTGGCCGTCCTTACAAGAAAAAGCTCTCCCCTGATAAGCCGCTTATCACAGGTCAGAGAGTTATTGATGGTCTGTTCCCTATTGCCATGGGTGGTGTTGCAGCTGTTCCGGGACCATTCGGTTCAGGCAAGACAGTTGTACAGCATCAGCTGGCTAAATGGGCAGAAGCTTAAATCGTTGTTTACATCGGTTGCGGTGAGCGTGGCAACGAGATGACAGACGTTCTTAACGAGTTCCCTGAACTGAAGGACCCAAAAACAGGTTACTCCCTCATGAAGAGAACCGTTCTTATCGCTAACACCTCCGATATGCCGGTTGCCGCACGAGAGGCTTCCATTTACACAGGTATCACAATCGCTGAGTATTTCCGTGACATGGGTTACTCCGTTGCCCTCATGGCTGACTCCACATCCCGTTGGGCTGAGGCTCTTCGTGAAATGTCCGGTCGACTTCAGGAAATGCCCGGTGAAGAAGGTTACCCTGCTTACCTCGGTTCAAGACTTGCACAGTTCTACGAGAGAGCAGGTCATGTTAAGACTTTGGGTTCTGACGACAGAGAGGGTGCTCTCTCCGTTATCGGTGCCGTATCACCTCCGGGTGGTGATATCTCCGAGCCTGTTTCTCAGGCTACACTCCGTATTGTCAAGGTATTCTGGGGTCTTGACTCCGACCTTGCTTACAAGAGACACTTCCCTGCCATCAACTGGCTGACATCCTATTCCAACTATGTTGACAATATGGCAGGCTGGTTCAACTCAAATGTTGCTCCTGACTGGATGGATTTAAGAGCTACTATCATGAGAATTCTTCAGGAAGAGGCTGAGCTTGATGAAATCGTTAAGCTCGTCGGTATGGATGCTCTTTCCGCACCTGACAGAATCACTCTTGAGGCCGCAAGATCCATTCGTGAGGACTTCCTGCATCAGAACGCATTTGATGATGTTGACACCTACACCCCACTTGAAAAGCAGTATTACATGCTCAAGCTGGTTGTTGCATTCAACGATATGGCCCAGAAAGCTGTTCGTGAGGGTGCAAATATTAACAAGCTTATCGGCATGGAGGTTCGTGAGAGAATCGGCCGTTACAAGTACACAGACCCTGCAAAGTGCAAGGCTGAGTATGAGAAGATTCTTGATGAACTCGAGGCCGAAGTAAACGAAGTAGCAAACACAAAGGAGGACTTCTGATATGCCAAAGGAGTACAGAACCATACAGGAGGTAGCAGGTCCTCTTATGATGGTAAAAGGCGTCGAAGATGTCTTTTATGATGAGCTTGCTGAAATTGAGCTTGCAAACGGCGAGAAACGCCGCTGCAAGGTACTTGAAATAGACGAAGGTAATGCCGTTGTTCAGCTCTTTGAGAACTCAACAGGTATCAACCTTTCAAACTCCAAGGTTAAGTTCCTTGGAAGAAGCATGGAGCTTGGTGTTTCCGAGGATATGCTCGGCCGAGT
>JAUNDA010000041.1 GCA_030526295.1 Eubacteriales bacterium | reverse complement strand
TTATCCACAAAAAGAAAAGGACGTATGAAAAAACTTTCGTTTTTTCACACGCCCAATATATCACTTATGGCTTCGACGGATCCTCGTCGCACGCCTCTGCATATTTGTGAAGTGCATCCTTCTGCGCCTTTGTGAGTGTTGTAGGGATCTTTACGATAAGTGTTACGTAATGGTCTCCCCTTACCGAATTGTTGTTTACATACGGTACACCCTTGCCCTTAAGCCTTACCTTTGTATCGGTAGGTGTTCCGGGCTGGATCTTGTATTCAACCTTTCCGTCAACTGTCTCGATGTGGATTGGTCCGCCGAGTGCCATCTTTGCATACGGAACCGAAACTGTTGAGAAGATTGTGTTTCCCTGACGCTTGAACTTCGGGTCCTGTGTTACCTCAACCTCTACAAGAAGGTCACCTCTTGGTCCTCCGTTAAGACCGGGCTCACCTGCGCCTGACTTTCTAATAGCCTGTCCGTCATCGATTCCTGCAGGAATTGACATCTTGAAGCGCTTCTTCATCTTTGTGTAGCCCGTGCCGCGGCAGTCAGGACACTTTTCCTTGATAATCTTACCTGCACCGCCACAGTCAGGACATGTTGTCACTGTCTGCATCTGTCCGAAGAACGGATTGTTCTGGATAACTGTTACCTTACCCCTGCCTCCGCACTTTGTACATGTTTCAGGGCTTGTTCCAGGCTTTGCTCCGTTACCGCCGCACTTAGAACATGTTTCCTTGTAATCGATTTCGATTTCCTTTTCACAGCCAAAAATTGCCTCTTTAAAGCTGAGCCTTACAGAAGCACCAACATCCATGCCGCGTCTTGCCTGGTTTCCGGTATCGTAGCCACGACCTCCGAAACCACCGAAGCCGCCAAAGCCGCCTCCGAAAAGATCCGAGAAAATATCGGAGAAATCCATATTTCCAAAGTCGAATCCTCCAAAGCCCGAGGCCTGTCCTGCTGCAGAGCCTGCCTCAAAGGCCGCATGACCGTATCTGTCATAAGCAGATCTCTTCTGCGGGTCAGAAAGAACCGCATAAGCTTCACCTGCTTCCTTAAACTTTTCTTCCGCGCTCTTATCTCCGGGATTGGCATCGGGATGATACTTCTTTGCCAGCTGTCTGTATGCTTTTTTTATTGCGGCGTCATCGGCATTCTTGTCTACGCCGAGCACCTCATAATAATCTCTTTTTTCTGCCATACTTATCCCGCCTTTTTCAAAATTATAGGCGGGGCATTTACCCCGCCTTAGGTGTTATTTAAGATTTTATACTTCTCTGAAGTCTCCGTCAACGACATTGTCGTCATGTGAGCCTGTCTGTGCACCAGCATTCATGTCAGGTCCCTGACCAGCCTGGTTAGCAGCCTGTGCCTGCTCATACATCTTTGTGAATACTGTCTGAGCTGAGTTCATGAGCTTCTCCTTAAGCTCCTTAAGCTTAGCTACCTGCTCCTCTGTTGCGTTTCCGTCGATAGGAGTCTCGTTAACTGCTGCCTTAAGTGCATCGATGTCAGCCTGAACTGTAGCCTTCTCTGACTCAGAAACCTTGTCTCCTACGTCCTTGAGAGCCTTCTCTGTCTGGAAGCAGATTGAATCTGCCTCGTTTCTAGCGTCGATTGCTTCCTTCTTCTTCTTATCCTCAGCCTCGAACTGCTGTGCATCCCTTACAGCCTTGTCAATGTCATCCTGGCTCATGTTTGAACCTGATGTGATTGTGATGTGTGCATCCTTGCCTGTGCCAAGGTCCTTAGCTGATACGTTAACGATACCGTTAGCGTCGATGTCGAACTTAACCTCGATCTGCGGGATTCCACGTGGAGCCGGTGCGATTCCGTCAAGTCTGAACTGTCCAAGGGTCTTGTTGTCCCTTGCGAACTCTCTCTCACCCTGTACGATGTGGATGTCAACTGCTGTCTGGTTGTCAGCTGCTGTTGAGAATACCTGCTGTGCTGTTGTCGGGATAGTTGTATTTCTCTTAATAAGAGGAGTAGCAACTCCGCCGAGTGTCTCGATTGAAAGTGTAAGCGGTGTTACGTCAAGAAGAAGAACATCGCCGGCACCTGCATCACCTGC
The DNA here is from genome assembly GCA_030526295.1 of Eubacteriales bacterium. Taxonomy (GTDB): domain Bacteria; phylum Bacillota; class Clostridia; order Lachnospirales; family Lachnospiraceae; genus Avilachnospira. The sequence continues at coordinate 16,922 of JAUNDA010000041.1, read as the reverse complement.
AAGCTTTCCGCCCTGGATTGCAGCACCGATTGCTACGCACTCATCAGGGTTAAGGCTCTTTGAAGGCTCCATGCCTGTAAGCTTCTTAACCTCGTCCTGTGCACAGATCATACGTGTTGATCCACCAACAAGGAGAACCTTTCCAAGCTCTGAATTTGTGATGCCTGCATCGTTCATTGCGTTTCTTACAGGAACATCTGTTCTAGATGTAAGTGAAGATGTAAGCTCGTCGAACTTAGCTCTTGTGAGGTTAAGGTCGAGGTGCTTTGGACCCTCCTGTGTAGCTGTGATGAACGGAAGGTTGATGTTTGTTGTTGTGGCTGATGAAAGCTCCTTCTTAGCCTTCTCTGCAGCTTCCTTAAGTCTCTGCATAGCCATCTTGTCGCCTGAGAGGTCAACGCCCTCTGCATTCTTAAACTCAGCTACAAGCCAGTTCATTACTGCATTGTCGTAGTCATCTCCGCCGAGGTGTGTGTCACCGTTTGTAGCAAGAACCTCTACTACGCCGTCACCGATGTCGATGATTGATACATCGAAGGTTCCGCCGCCGAGGTCGTATACCATAACCTTCTGCTCCTTCTCGTCCTCAAGGCCGTATGCAAGTGCAGCTGCTGTAGGCTCGTTGATGATTCTCTTAACATCAAGACCTGCAATCTTACCTGCATCCTTTGTTGCCTGACGCTGAGCATCGTTGAAATATGCCGGAACTGTGATAACAGCCTCTGTTACCTTCTCACCAAGGTAGCTCTCAGCATCTGTCTTAAGCTTCTGGAGAATCATTGCTGAAATCTCCTGTGGTGTGTAAGACTTGCCGTCGATTGTTACCTTCTTGTCTGTACCCATGTCTCTCTTGATTGAAGAGATTGTTCTGTCTGGGTTTGTGATAGCCTGTCTCTTTGCAGGATCTCCTACAAGTCTCTCTCCTGTCTTTGTGAATGCAACTACTGAAGGAGTAGTTCTCTGTCCCTCTGCGTTCGGGATAACTGTTGGCTTTCCGCCTTCCATAACTGCTACGCAGCTGTTTGTTGTACCTAAGTCAATACCAATAATTTTGCTCATATCAAAATCCTCCTGTTTAACGGTTTAATTTGCAACTTTTACCATGCTGTAGCGAATTACCTTATCGCCGAACATGTAGCCCTTCTGGAATTCCTCAACTACGGTATTCTCCGGGCTTTCCTCATCCTCCACATGCATTACCGCGTTGTGAAGGTTCGCATCGAACTCCTTGCCTACTGCCTCAATCTGTGTTACTCCGAGGTCCTTTAAGAGCTCCATGAATGATTTGTAAATCATCTCCATGCCTGTTGTGTAGGCATTGTCCTTAAGCTCCTCCGGTACATTTGCAAGTGCCCTTTCAAAATTATCTATAAGAGGAAGTATCTTTAAGATAACTGTCTTCTCGCCCTCGGCAAACCTGCCCGCCTTCTCTGTTTCCGATCTCTTGCGGAAATTGTCGAATTCTGCGAAAAGTCTTTTGAACTTGTCCTCAAGCTCTGCTATCTTAATGTCCTTCTCGTCTTTTTCTTCCTTTACCTCGTTTTCATCCCCGTCTGCGTCCTCTGTAGCCTCAGCCTCTTCGCTTGCCTCAGCCTCTGCAGCCTCCTCGGGGATTTCCTCGTCCTTAATCTCCTCGTTTTTTATGTCCATGGTCTCTTCGACCTTTTCGTCCTTCTCTTTGCTCAAAGCAAATGCCCTCCTTTATCAGAAATCACGAAACGCCCTGTCGAGCTGCTCCTTCATATTCTTCATTGAGCTCATAACCTTTTCGTAATCCATTCTCTTTGGTCCGATTACTCCGATTACTCCCCTCATGCCGTCTGCCAGCTCATAATGTGCCGTAACGAGTGAGCAGTTCTGCATGTTCTTGACAGGACCCTCGCCTCCGAAGTAAACCTGAACGGCTCCGAAATCGGAATCACATTCAACCTCCTCGATGTCGGCAACCTCCTTAACAAGCTTCTTGAGGTCCTCCTTCTCTTCAAATGCAGTGATAAGCTCCGTTGCCCTCTCTACATCAGCAAGCTCGGGATACTTAAAGATGTTCTTTGCTCCCGATGTGAATACCTCACCGCCCTCGGAATCTGTTTCGATAAGCTCGACAACAGTATCGATAATGCCCTTGATTGTCTGGCCGTGCTCGCCTGCCTGAACCATCATGTCTGTAACAAGCTTCGGGCTTATTTCCTCGAGTGAAAGACCTGAAAGATGGTTGTTTATCATGAGGTCTATGTTTCTCACGGTTTCAAAATCAAGTGACTCTGAAATGTCCATCAGCTCGTTTTTGATTACGTTTCCGTCAAGCACAAGCGTCATAAGGAGCTTTCCTTCCCTCGGAAGTGAAAGCTGAACGTACTTGATCTTGTTCTTGTTAATGGTCGGGCCGGAAATAAGTGCCGCATAATCGGTGTCGAGTGCGAGTGTCTTTACAAGGTGCTTAAGAAGCATCTCGAGCTTGTCCACCCTCTCAATCATCAGGCTGCTGACTTCCTTAACCTGTGTCTTGGACTCCTCCCTGATGCAGTTTACATAAAATCTATATCCCTCATCAGTCGGAATTCTTCCTGCTGACGGATGCGGCTGCATGAGGTAGCCCATTTCCTCAAGATCGCTCATCTCGTTTCTTATTGTTGCGGGGCTTATGTTAAGGCCCGAAAACTTCGAGATGGTTCTTGATCCGACCGGCTCTCCCGTATCAAGATAGCTCTTAATGATATGCTTTAATATTATTTTTTTTCTCTCATCAAGTTCCATTCTTAATCCTTTCGTCTCTGTTAGCACTCTAACTCGTTGACTGCTAACAAGTGTATAATATAATACCGCCTGACATTTGTCAAGCGGTATTTCTTAGAATTCACCCATAACGAGGTTCGCAAGATCAAGGCCCCTGTCCGTGAGTCTTATGCTTCTTTCAGGTCTTTCAATAAGGCCTGTTTCCTCGTATTTTTTAAGTACGCCTCCGTAAACGTCATCGACCTGCTTTCCGAATCTTACAAAGAAGTCAAGGTCCTTAATTCCTTCGGTTAGTCTAAGGCCGAGGATCATGAATTCCCTCATCCTCTCCTCGTCTGAAAGCCTCTCGATTTCCTCCTCTGAGTCAATGAACGTTTCAAGGCTCAGCTCCCTGAAGTCCTTATTTAAATATGTATAAAGGTCAGAGGTGTTCTTAAACCTTATGTTTTTAATTAATGATGATGCACCAAGTCCAAAGCCGATGTATTCAGTTCCCGTCCAGTAGCCCTTGTTGTGCCTGCACTCGTAGCCCGGCCTTGCATAATTTGATATCTCGTATCTGTCAAACTTGTACTTTGATGTAAGCTCCGCCGTTACTGAATCGATTTCAGCAGCCACGTCCTCTGTTGGCATTTTGAGCGAGCCGCACTCGATCATCTTCTTTATAGGGGTTCCCTCCTCAACTATGAGGTTATATACCGAGAGGTGCTCAGGCTTAAGCATCAGTACGTTCTTAAGCGTCTTTCTCCAGGTTGACGGAGTCTGTGAGGGGAAGCAGTTCATGAGGTCGATGTTAATGTTATCAAAGCCCTCCATGCGTGCTCCCTGGTAGCACTTTAAAAACTCCTCAAACGAATGTATTCTTCCGAGAACCTTAAGCTCATAGTTGTCAGCCGACTGAAGTCCTATGCTCAGTCTGTTAATGCCTGACTCGCGGTAGACGCTGAACTTATGCCTGAGTGTGGAGCCCGGGTTACATTCGATTGTTATCTCGGCATCCATTCTCACATAGTAGTATCTCTTTACGGTTTCAAGCACCTGCTTAATAAGGTAGGGATCCACAACCGATGGTGTTCCGCCGCCGATAAAGATGGTTGATACCTCATACTCGCGGAAAAAGCCGCTTCTAGCGGCTATTTCATTTATCAGTTTATATATGTAGCTTTCTATTACGTCCTGTGTCTGCGGTGCTGACAGGAAATCACAATAGTTGCACTTTCTTGCGCAAAAGGGCATGTGTATGTAGATTTCCAGTTCCTTGTCCATAATCAGTTAACTTCCTTTAATATATATACCCTGGCCGTAATCCAGCCCTGGTCTGTTACGTAGTCCGCCTCAGCATCACTTCCAAAGCAAAGGTCAACCACCGGCGAATTCATTGTCCTGTCAATGCCTGTCTCAACTGCAGGTCCGCCTGTATCCTCGCATTTGTAAATGCCGTCATAGCGTGAAATGTTTGTGCATCCCCTTGTTGCGCTCTCTGCCTCAACGAGGATGTATTTTCCGAGGTTTGCATATGTGCTTGACGCTGTATAGCCTGTTGTTCCAAGCTTACCCGACCTTGTCATGAGGCCGTGTCCGACATAGCCTGTAAGGTAATGCTGTCCCCAGTCATAGTCAACGACGAATTTCTTTCCGTCGAACTCATAGTAGGTCCTTCCGTCACCACCGACGTATTTTCTGTAGCCGCCCATGTCCACGGTTCCAGGACCTGCCCCAGTATCAGATGTGCTTTTAGGTCCATCTGTTTTTCCGGTTTCCTGTGTTGTGGCCTTATTATCATTAGCCTTTGTGCCTGTACCGGTCCTTACAGCGCCAAGTGACGTCATTGCAGTAAGCACTGTGAGCACGAGTGCGAGCAGCAAGCATATTCTTTTTTTAGTGGTAATTTTTCTCATGGTAAATTCCTTATCATGTAAACATTACGAAATTGTGTGTTCTCTCGTGTCTTATTGTTGTTTCGTCTCCGTGACCTGGATATACAACGGTGTCATCCGGAAGCTTCATGAGTATCTCCCTGATTGAATGAGTAAGTTCCCTTGTGCTTCCTGTCGGGAAATCCGTTCTTCCCGCTGACTCAAGGAAAAGTGTGTCTCCTGAAAGAAGCACGTTTTCACCCTCAAGAAGGTAGCAGGCGCTTCCTACCGTGTGTCCAGGCGTTGCGATTACCTTAATCTTAATGCCTGCAGGCTCAATCACCTCATTATCCTCAAGGTAAATGATATCCTTTATTTCATGGGCACCGCCGATGTTTCTTAGAAGGCTTTTGTCAGGGTCCTCGAAAACCTCTTTTTCCTTAATATAAGCATAGACCGGAATCTCCGGATATTCCTTCTTTACCCATGCAACGGCCATGATGTGGTCAAAGTGTGCGTGTGTAATGAGAATTGCCTCAGGCTTAATGCAAAGACTCTTAATCGCATTTAAAATCCTTGTTCCGCCAGCACCCGGATCCACGAGCACTGCCCTGTGTTCATTTTTCAAAATGTAGCAGTTTTCCTCAAGCGGACCCACTACAAGCTTTTTTACCTCAGTCATATCTTTACCTTTCGTATCCCGCTGATGTTTTAAACCTACCGGTTCATCATACAAAGCTTTAATTTATGCTTTACCTCTTATTATACGATGCCAATATTAATGCATTGCCTTTTTTACGATGCTAATATTAATACGCTGCCTTTTACTTTATTATAACATCACCATTCATTGTAATGAAGTTACCCTCAACATTTAACCTTGAAATCCATTCCTTTGTTTCCCAGGTTCTGTAGCCCTTGTAGTTGCTTCTGTCAACATTATAGAGCCATGATGGTGTAGGCCATATGCAGTTACGGGGACTTAGCCTCTTATAAAACTCTTCTCCGACTCCTGCCTGTCCGTGGTGGCTCATCTGCACATAGTCACAGATGATACCGTCAAGCACACCGTTATTCATGTGGATGTTTCCCGCCTCAAGTGACATGTCACCAAGCACGATGAGATGCTTTCCGTCAACACTTATGTCATACATAAGACCTGAACCATTCACTGCGGCATTGCCCTCTGTCTTTATCGGGTCGTTCATAACCCGAACGCTAAGCTTATCTGAAAGCGTGATAACGTCGTTTCTCTTAAGGCTCTTATGAAGCCTTGACTGGTCAAAGCTGCCAAACACCTCATTTAAGTGGAAAAGCATCCCTATCTCATCGGGATCAACTGCCTGATACCACTCATACTCAAAGAAGGTAAAGTAGATGCCCGCAATGTCAACCTCAGCCTTATGGTCCCTTAAAATCTTATAAAGCGCACCCGCGTGGTCTGTCTGCGGATGTGTTATGAGCCATGCATCGACCCTGCCGCCATACTGCTTTATCACCTTAAGCAAATGCGCACTGTCCTGTTCCACTCCGCCGTCAACAACGACTACCTTGCCGTCAGAGGAAACGATAACCATCGAAAGCTGCTGTGATGATGAACCCTCATTCTTAAGTGCAATGATGGTTCCGCCGTTAAGACGTGTCGCAGCCGTTGCATCGTTAGACATGCCAGGGCCGTATGCCGAACCCCCGGGGCCGTCCTGGTATGAACCATTCGGGAGTCCTGATCCAGGTCCCGTCAGCTCGCCAGGAGCAAACTGTGTTGTGTAGTTTGGTATTACGACCGGGTCAGCAAATGCCGTAACAGTCGAAAATACAAACAAAGAAAACAGCACGAGTGTTAATCGTGCTGCAGTTTTTATTTTGTTGTCAAAGCCATTCCAAATCATGTGAATGATTTTAACATACTATTATTTTACCTACAATGCATGTAAGCACATTGTAAGATACTTGTAATCAGACGTTTTCCTTAATGAACTGAATCTGCTCCATGACAGATGCAAGGCTTGTTCCGCCCTTTGAAATACGCTTTTCTACGCAGGTTTTAAGGTTTATTGCCTCGTAAAGGTCCTCACCGAAAAGAGCGCTATGTGCCTTGTAGCTTTCAAGCGGATAGTTTTCGAGAATCAGTCCCTTTTCAATGCACTCCGCAACGATCTTTCCTGAAATCTTGTAGGCATCCCTAAACGGCATTCCCTTTACAACGAGATAGTCCGCAAGGTCCGTTGCATTGATGAAGCCCTCGCCTGCTGCCGCAAGCATTTTTTTCTCGTTAACCTTCATTGTAAGAAGCATGTCCGGGAGAATCCTAAGGCAAAGCTTTGTGGTGTCAAGACCGTCAAAGAGTGCCTCCTTGTCCTCCTGCATATCCTTGTTGTATGCAAGCGGTGTGCCCTTAAACACGGTAAGAAGCGTTGTGAGGTCTCCGTAAACCCTGCCTGTCTTTCCCCTTATGAGTTCAGCCATGTCGGGGTTTTTCTTCTGTGGCATTATCGATGAGCCCGTTGTATAGGCATCACTGAACTCGATGAACTTGAATTCCCAGCTTGACCACAGCACCAGCTCCTCTGCCATCCTCGAAATGTGCATCATGATAAGTGAAAGGTCACTTAAAAACTCAATGCAGAAATCCCTGTCCGATACTCCGTCAATTGAATTAAGGCACACGCCCGAAAACCCGAGAAGCTCTGCCTCATAGTCCCTGTCAGTCTCATACGTTGTTCCGGCAAGGGCACATGAGCCTATCGGTGAAACATTGATTCTCTTTCTTGCGTCAATGATTCTTGCCTTATCCCTTAAAAGCATCTGCGCATATGCGAGAATGTGGTGTGAAAAGAGAATCGGCTGTGCACGCTGCAGGTGTGTGTATCCAGGCATTATTACGGATGAATTCTTCTCAGCAACCGTTGCAATTGCCTCGATTACCTTATTTAATAGGCCTATGAACTCATCAGCCTCGTCACGAAGGTACATCCTCACGTCAAGTGCCACCTGGTCGTTACGGCTTCTTGCGGTATGGACCTTTTTGCCGCAGTCCCCAATCCTTTCGGTCAGCTCTGCCTCGACAAACATATGGATGTCCTCTGCACTCATGTCAATCGGGAGTGTTCCGTTCTCGATGTCACTAAGGATTTCCTCAAGGCCTGCGACGATCTTTTCCATCTCGTCTTCCTTAATGATGCCCTGCTTGGAAAGCATCTTTGCATGTGCGATGCTTCCCGTGATGTCCTGCTTATACATCCTGCAGTCTACGCCTATTGAACTGTTTAATTCGTCAGCCAGAGCCGCGGTGTTACCCGCGCTTCTGCCTGCCCACATTTTTGCCATTACAGTTTACCCTGTTCCCTTAATGCCTGAACTGTTGTTGGAAGGCCCCAGAGGTTTATGAAGCCTGCTGCCTGTGCCTGGTCGTAATCACTCTCACCGAAGGTTACAAGATTCTCTGAGTAGAGTGAATATGGTGATGTTGTACCTGCAGGAATTATGTTACCCTTGTAGAGCTTAAGCTTTACTGATCCTGTTACGTACTTGTTAGACTCGTTTGCAAATGCTGTAAGTGCCTCCTGAAGCGGGCTGTACCACTTTCCGTTATAGATGAGGTCTGCATAATCAACTGCAAGCTTCTGCTTCTCGTGAAGTGTGTCCTTGTCAACCGTGAGCATCTCAAGCTGCTCATGTGCAAAGTAAAGAATTGTTCCGCCAGGAGTCTCGTATACGCCACGGTCCTTCATGCCGATGAGACGGTTCTCAACGATGTCAATGATACCGATTCCGTTCTCTCCGCCGAGCTTGTTGAGCTTTTCAATGATCTTTGAAGCCTTCATCTTCTCGCCGTCGATTGCCACAGGTGCACCTGCCTCAAAATCGATTGTTACATATGTAGGCTCATCAGGTGCCTTGAATGGTGAAACTCCCATCTCAAGGAATCCTTCCTTGTCGTAATCTGGCTCATTAGCCGGATCCTCGAGGTCAAGGCCCTCATGGCTTAAGTGCCAGAGGTTCTTATCCTTTGAATAGTTTGTTTCCCTTGATATCTTAAGCGGGATGTTGTGTGCCTCTGCATAGTCGATTTCCTCTTCCCTCGACTTGATATCCCACTCCCTCCACGGAGCGATGATAGGCATGTCAGGAGCAAATCTCTTGATGGCAAGCTCGAAACGAACCTGGTCGTTACCCTTTCCTGTTGCACCGTGGGCGATTGCGTCAGCACCCTCTGCGATGGCGATTTCAGCAAGCTTCTTTCCGATAACCGGACGAGCAAATGCTGTTCCGAGAAGATATGTCTCATACTTTGCATCCATCTTGATTGACGGAATGATGATGTCGTCAACCATCTCGTCAACGAGGTCTGCAACGATAAGCTTGCTTGCACCTGTCTTTAATGCCTTCTCCTCGAGTCCCTCGAGTTCGTCATTCTGTCCAACGTTTCCTGCAACCGCGATGATTTCACAGTTGTTGTAGTTTTCCTTTAACCACGGAATAATGATTGATGTATCAAGTCCGCCTGAGTAAGCGAGTACCACTTTTTTGATTTTGCTCTTATCCATAACTGTCTCCTTCCAAAACCCGTATGGGTCACAACTTAACTAATACTTTTTTAAAGAACCTTTGCAAGGAAATCCTTTAATCTTTCGTTCTTTGGATTTCCGAATACCTCTGCGGGAGTTCCGTCCTCTACTATCTTTCCGTCTGCAAGGAAGAGTACCCTGTCGGCAACCTCTCTTGCAAATCCCATCTCATGTGTTACAACCGCCATTGTCATGCCGCTTCCTGCGAGCTCCTTCATAACATCGAGAACCTCTCCTACCATTTCGGGGTCAAGTGCCGATGTCGGCTCGTCGAAAAGCATTACCTCCGGCTCCATCATGAGAGCCCTTACGATGGCAATACGCTGCTTCTGTCCACCCGAGAGCTGCTGCGGATAGGCATCTGCCCTGTCCTCAAGGCCAACTCTTTTAAGAAGCTTCATTGCCATCTCAGTGGCCTCTTCCTTTTTCTTTTTCCCAAGCTGTACCGGTGCGAGAATCATGTTCTCGAGGATTGACATGTTCGGGAAAAGGTTAAAGTGCTGGAATACCATTCCGATCTTCTGTCTGTGCACATTGATGTCGGTATCCTTGTCTGTGATGTCAATACCGTTAAAGTACACATGGCCCTCTGTCGGATACTCAAGTAAATTCAGTGATCTTAAGTATGTGGATTTACCAGAGCCTGAGGGTCCGATAATTGCCACAACTTCTCCTTTGTGTATCTCGGAATCAATACCGTTAAGGGCCTTAATTGCGCCATCCTTATAATAAAGCTTGAGGCCTTCTGTCTTAATTATTGTATCAGACATCCTTATTAAGTCTCCTTTCAAGTATCTTTACGAGTTTTGTAAGTATGATAACAAGTACAAGGTATACGGCTGCTATGCCGAGGAACGGCATGAATGCCTGGTAGGTTTTACCCTGTACGTTGATTGCCCACTTTGTAAGGTCCTTCATACCGATTACGTTAACGATTGAAGTCTCCTTTAAGAGTGCGATGAACTCATTGCCAAGTGCCGGCAAAATGTTCTTAATCGCCTGGGGGATTACGATGAATCTCATTGTCTGTACATATGAAAGTCCGAGTGAACGGCCTGCCTCCATCTGTCCCTTGTCAACCGACATGATTCCTCCACGGATGATCTCGGATACATATGCGCCCGAGTTGATTCCGAAGGAAAGGGTTGCAACGAGAAGCGTATTTGTCGTGCTCGCCATGATTACGAAATACATGATGAGAAGCTGAACCATAACCGGTGTTCCACGGATTATTGTTACATAAAGCTCGCAGACAACATTCGCGAAATTAAGAAATTTATTTGATTTATGCTGAGCCTTCATCTGGTCGTGTGACGATCTTACAACTGCCACCAGGACACCAAGTATTGCACCGAGTATAAGTGCGAGGAATGTAAGCTCGAGTGTTATAAGCAGACCCTCAAGCAGTGAAAGCCATCTGTTTCCTGAAATAAAGGTCTGTGTGAAATCTGCCTGTATTTTTGCGAAGTTCAAGGAATTCCCTCCTAACTGTAGTGAAGGTGGACCAGGTCCACCTTCTGAATGATTACTTAATTCATTTAAATGTTACTTATTCAGCCTTGATGTACTTGTCGAGAATCTTCTGTACTGATCCGTCAGCGATCTTCTTGTCGAGAACCTCGTTGAACTTCTTAAGAAGCTCCTCGCTGTTCTTTGAGAATGCTGCTGCGTAATCCTCTTCTGCGTATGCTGAGTCAAGAAGTGTAAGTCCCTCGTTTGCTGCAACGAATTCCTTTGCAGGGCTGTTATCGATTACTACGCACTGTACCTTGCCGGCGATGAGTGCCTGTACTGCCTGAGCACCGTTTGAGTAAGCAATGATGTGATCCTCGCCGTAGTCACCCTCACAGTAGATGTGGCCTGTTGTAGCTTCCTGAACACCGATCTTGTCAACGTTTGCAAGGTCATCAATTGACTTAACGTCTCCGTCTGCCTTAACGATTACTGACTGGATGCCTGTTGCATATGTTGATGAGAAGTTTACGTTCTGCTTACGCTCTTCAGTAACTGTAAGTGCTGCGATTGCTACGTCAGCCTTGCCTGTCTGAACTGCTGTAAGGATTGAAGCAAATTCCATGTCCTGAACCTCAAGCTCAAGTCCGAGTTCCTTAGCGATCATCTCTGAGATCTCAATGTCGATTCCTGCGAATGACTTTCCGTCGTCTGCGATGAACTCATATGGAGGGAATGCTGCGTTTGTTGCGATGATGAGCTTACCCTTCTGAACTGTCATGTTTGACTCTGTCTTGCCGCATGCTCCAAGTGAAAGAACCATAAGTGCTACTAATACAACTGCTAATACCTTTTTCATATTTATTCTTCCTTCCTGCCCTTTTTTTTGTAATTTAATGGGCACCATTTATTAACTGATGCCCATTCTAATACTTACGTTTTCACTTGTCAATACTTTTTTGAATAAATATTCCAAAATTTTGAATATTTATTTTTCGAGGTTGATACATGCCCTTTCACAGGTATATGGTCTTACGAATGTGTCAGCCACATGCACATGCTCCGGATGAACGCTATAAGCCTTTACCGCCTCAACATCGTCATGTGTTGTCATAAGGCACATCTCCTTATTTGAGCCTGCTACAGGGTTCATGAAGAATTCTGCACTTAAAAGTCCCGGAACCTTTCCAACAAGGCTCTCAAGGTTCTTCTTCATTTCTGCCTTAAGTGCTGCCTTCTCCTCTTCCTTTACCTCTGGTTTAAAATTCCATGCAACGATATGTGTAACCATTTTCTTTTCTCCTTATTCATCATCAAGCTTAAGTACTGCCATGAATGCAGACTGCGGAATGTCGACATTGCCGAAGGTTCTCATTCTCTTCTTTCCTTCCTTCTGCTTTTCGAGAAGCTTCTTCTTTCTCGAAACGTCTCCGCCGTAGCACTTTGCAAGTACGTCTTTTCTTAATGCCTTGATTGTTTCCCTGGCAATGATCTTGCTGTTTACTGCAGCCTGGATTGGGATTTCGAAAAGCTGTCTCGGGATTTCACCCTTAAGCTTCTCGCACATCTTCCTACCCCTCTCGTATGCCGAATCGGCAAATACGATGAATGAAAGTGCGTCAACCTCCTCGTGGTTTACAAGGATGTCGAGCTTTACAAGCTTTGACTGCTTATAGCCCTTGAGCTCATAATCAAATGAAGCATATCCGCGGCTTCTTGACTTAAGGGCATCAAAGAAATCGTAGATGATTTCGTTAAGCGGCATCTCGTAGTGTAATACCGCCCTCGTCTCCTCCATGTATTCCATGCCAAGGTATACGCCACGCCTGTCCTGGCAGAGCTTCATGATTGCTCCGACATATTCCGTCGATACCATGATTTCCGCAGTGACGAACGGCTCCTCCATGTAGTCGATCTGTGCGGGATCGGGAAGGTTTGTCGGGTTTGTAAGGTCAATGCACTCGCCTGTGATTGTATGGATCTTGTAAATAACGGAAGGAGCCGTTGTTACAAGGTCGAGGTTAAACTCCCTCTCAAGTCTTTCCTCAATAATATCAAGGTGCAAAAGTCCGAGGAAGCCGCACCTGAATCCAAAGCCAAGTGCAATCGAGGTCTCGGGCTCATAGAAAAGCGATGCATCATTAAGCTTAAGCTTTTCGAGTGCGTCACGAAGCTCGGGGTACTTTGCATTATCCTGTGGATACATTCCGCAGTAAACCATCGGTGTTACCTTCTTGTATCCAGGAAGCGGCTCGTCCGCAGGATTCTCAGCTCCCGTAATCGTATCGCCGACTCTTGTTGTCGCGATGTTTTTAATGCTTGCGCAGATATATCCTACCTCGCCGGCCTTAAGCTCTGTTCCAGGAACATACTCTCCAGGTCCCATGTATCCGATTTCGGTTACCTCATACTCGGCACCAGAAGCCATCATCCTTATGGCCATTCCTTTTTTGACTGTTCCTTCCTTGACACGGCAGAACACCACAACGCCCTTATATGAATCATAAACAGAGTCGAAAATAAGTGCCTTGAGCGGTGCCTCCGGGTCACCTGTCGGCGCCGGGAACTTATTAACAATCATTTCAAGAACTTCTTCGACATTCTGTCCCGTCTTTGCGGAAATTCTCGGGGCATACATTGCCTCAATACCGATGACATCCTCAATTTCATGGGCAACGCCCTCGGGATCCGCTGACGGAAGGTCTATCTTATTGATAACAGGACATACCTCGAGGTCGTGGTCGAGTGCCAGGTAAACATTGGCAAGTGTCTGTGCCTCAATTCCCTGTGCCGCATCAACTACAAGCACCGCACCGTCGCAGGCTGCAAGGCTTCTTGAAACCTCGTAGTTAAAGTCAACATGGCCCGGGGTGTCGATGAGGTTGAAAATATACTCCTCACCGTCCTTTGCCCTGTAAACAGTTCTTACGGTCTGTGCCTTGATGGTAATGCCCCTCTCCCTTTCGAGGTCCATGTTGTCAAGCACCTGCGCCTGCATCTCACGCTTTGTGAGAAGTCCCGTCATCTCGATGATACGGTCCGCAAGTGTTGATTTGCCGTGGTCAATATGTGCAATTATACTGAAATTTCTAATTTTACTCTGATCGTACATACTTATAAAAAAAGGCCCTTCGGGTGGGTTATTCCCGAAGGGCTCATAATTATATCTTTAGTTCATTGCTGCAACTGCCTTTGAAAGTCTTGAAATCTTTCTTGAAGCTGTGTTTGCATGATAAACGCCCTTAGTCTCAGCCTTGCTAATCTCTGAGATAGCAGCCCTAAGAGCTGCCTCAGCAGCAACCTTATCATTAGCCTCTACAGCAGCCTGAAGCTTCTTAACATAAGTCTTAACCTTTGATTTGATAGCCTTGTTACGCTCTGCACGTGTTTCAGCTACGAGAATTCTCTTCTTTGCAGATTTAATGTTTGCCATTAGAATACACCTCCTTCTTGAAAAATGCTGATGTTTTCACTAATCCGGACACGGACAGTTTGGTGTAAACATACTTTGATATAATACAACCTTTCCCACGCTTTCGTCAATAGTAAAAAGGCTGTTTTTTCATATATTTTTAACTATTTTTTGTGCTTTTTCTGCCCATGAGCTTTTCAGCCGCAATCTGGAGTCCGATACCCGCTATTATGAGAAGAAGACCGACAACAGAGGCCACCGTAATCTCCTCTCCGAGTACGAAGTGTGTAACAAGAAGTGACACAAACGGAACGAGGTATGCGAGGTTTGCAATGATCGCCGTGCTGCCGTTATCAAGTGCAATCGCCCAGAATAAATATGCAATCGCATTGCACAGTATTCCGTTAAACGCCAGTCCCAGATGCTCCTTAAAGCTAGGCATTATGAGCGTACCGTTTATTAAAAGGATAATAAGCGACATGACCGTTCCCGAAACATAGGCAACAAGCACCGCCATACCCTTATCATAGGTTTCCTTTTTGGTAAGGACTGAATAAAGCGCGTAGCATACCGCAGCCGACACCATAAAGAGTGTACCGGTTACGCTTCTAAGTCTAAACCCAAGCACATCGCCGTTAGTAGCAACAACGACAATTCCAAGAAGCGAAAGGATAATCGCGATTGCCTTGCCTAGTGTCATCCTCTCCTTAAGGATAAAGCATGAGAAAATGATTACGAGAGCAGGCCAGAGGTCATTTATTACAAGCGCCTCCTGTGCGGGCAGATACTCTGTTCCGCGAAGGAAAAAGTAGTTATACGCAAAGACACCGAGGAATCCAATCACTCCCATCCTGACAAGCACCCTGCCGTCAGTCTTCACCACCCTCTGCAGTGTTCCCGATTTGAGATTTGAAATCACAAGGACAATGGACGCATAAAGGCATGTGTACATGAGGCCGTTAATGGCATCCATGCTGTTTGTAATAAGCTTTGAGCATGTCGAAAGGCATCCCCAGAAAAGGATTGCCGAAAGCGCGTAAATATATTCTCTGCCTGGTTTCATGGTCTTAACCTACACTTTTACCAAATTTTGGTCTTTAGTATGCCGCAGCCGGAAAAGCCCCACCATTAAATCTCATTCAATACTCCAACAGGATGAATTAATGATGATTTTATGCTTGTCTCATAATTGTCTCATGATAATATCATTTCCAGCAACCCGATTAATATACCACTTTTACTCGTATTATGGTATATTTAATGGGATATTCGACTGGATATTTTTTAATATCCCGACTTCATTAATAAACATCAGCTTCGGTCCAAAGCCACACACGGTAATAATGCTGACATTTCTTCACACACTGCCAGCGAAACACCGCTTTTAAAAGCATGACAGGCACTTGCAAACATGGAAAAGGCAACGGACCAAACATAGGAAAAATGGCAGAGAAGAAAAAAATCTATCTTATATGTGGTGACGAGGAATTAAAGAAGGAGCAGAAGAAAAAGCAGCTTCTCTCCTATTATAAGGCCGAGGGTTCACCTGATTTTAACAGCTTTTCGGGAAGTGACATCGATTTAAACGAGGTTTCGTCCCTTTCTCTTACAGTGCCGTTTTTCTCAGCCGTAAGAGTCATTCTTCTTGACGACACAGGATTTTTTAAGGCAAATAAAAAAGCTGCAGCCGAGGCAGACGGTGATGAAACGCAGGACGGTATGTCAGATAGCCAAGAAACCGATTCCGACGAGCCCGCACCACCTCAGGCATCAGTATCAAGCGATGACCTTCTTGAACTTCTTGACGGTATCACGGATACCTGTGCCCTCATTTTCACAGAGAAAAACGTCTCTGCTGCCAGCAAGGGCTATAAGTACATAAAGGAGCATGGCGAAATCCTCGAGTATAAGAGCCTCGAAAGCACAAAGGGCTCTAATGCCAAGAATGATCTTAGGTTTAAGATTCGTGACGATGCTGGAAGGTATATCGCCTCCTGTGGCCGTTCAATTGATAACCGTACCCTAAGCTATCTTCTAGAGCTTACAGGCTACGACATGCTTAACCTAAAAACCGAGGCTGATAAGCTCATTGCATACACAAAAGACCGCATCACGATTAAGGACATTGACGACATCACCTCAAAGACAATCACCGACAGGGTTTTTGACATGATTGATTTAAAGCTTTCCGGAAACATAAGCGGCGCCATAAAGATGTTTGAGGAAATGATGGCGATTAAGGTGGCTCCGATGAAGGTTATCTACCTTATGTCCCGCCGTTTCAAGCAGGTTTTCATCCTAAGGGACCTTGAGGCAAACCGAAAAAGCGATGCCGAAATCATGAACCACATGGGCTTAAAGGACTGGCAGCTTCGCAATCTTCGAAAGGCTGCAAAGAACAACAGTGCCAGCGACATGCTAAAGCTCATCGAGCTTTGCACCGAGATGGAATACAAATATAAAAGCGGCGACATGCCTGAACGCATCGCCGCCGAAATCATAATTTGTTCATAATCCAGTTTAAAAATAAAGGTGCACATTTCTATTTTTTTAGATGGGCACCTTTTTCCTATAGTATAAAAGGAAACTGCCGACTATTTTCACAGTAGGCAGTTTTAGGCAGATTTATTTTTTATCATAACTATTCATGTTTACGTCTTGTCATCCAATTCCTATCTAAAAATACGTAAAAAAATAATCTTATTACGTATTCAAATGGTCAAAATTGTTGTTTAGTCCGTAAATAGCCTCTATTGTTTTGAATTCTTACCTTTATCCACACCTAGCCATTATCCAAATTACGTACTAATTAGTCTTTCTCCACGAAGTCTGCTGTAATTGGAATAATAATATACAGCAAAATATTGAAATATTGAAATAATTACCGTAATAGAGATAATA